>JALTKX010000193.1 GCA_027006055.1 Calditrichia bacterium
AGAGAGGTGGTGGATTCCGAATCCAGATTGGCCGTCGGTTCATCGGCCAGAACAAAGCGGGGCCGGGAAGCCAGCGCCCGGGCCACGGCCACCCGTTGCTGCTGCCCGCCGGAAAGTTGCGAAGGCCTGCTGTCCAGCCGGTCGGCCAAACCGACGTCGGCCAGCAGAGCGCGGGCACGCTCATGACGCTCCTTTTTGCCTACCCCCTGCAACAGCATGATAAACTCCACATTTTCAATGGCCGTCAGCACGGGTATCAGGTTGTACGCCTGAAAGACGAAACCGATATGGCGCAGACGAAACTCCACCAGGGCGCTCTCCTTCATGCCGGTAATATTGTGACCGCCAATTAACACCTCCCCCGAGGAGGGAGCGTCCAGTCCGCCCAGGATATTCAGTAAAGTTGTTTTCCCCGACCCCGACGGCCCGACGATGGCCGTAAACTCTTTTTTATCAAAACGCACATTCACATCGCGCAGGGCATGCACGGGCACGGCCGTGCTGTTGTAGGTTTTGGTAATATGGCGAACATCGATTAAAGCCATGCTGTTCTCCTGTGTTAGGCTTTTTTTTGGATTTCAGTATACCCGTACTGCCCGCGCCGGTTTTAAGCGGACAGCTTTCCAGGCCGGCATCAGGGCGGAGATATTGGCGGCCACAACGATCATCACCGTCAGCGCGGCATACATCACGGCCGGCAGATAGGGATAAAGGGTTGTGCCCGAACCGAAACCTTCCAGCCCCTCGGCAAAAGCGCTGAGGTCGATACCGAAATGGTTAAACCAGGCAATGGCCGCCCCGCCGACCAGCATGCCCAGCATGCCGCCGACAAAGGAAAGCATCAGGGTTTCCAGAAGGATCATCACAAAAACCCTTCCCCGCTTCATACCCACGGCCATCAGGATGCCCAGTTCATGAATGCGCTCCACCACCGCCATCAGCATGGTGTTGGTGATGCCGAAAATCAGGGCAAAGATGATGATGGCCACAAACAAATAAGTAAACGATTCCACGGAGGTGGACATAAAGGCCAGCTCCGGAGCGATCTCCCGCCATTCTTCCACCTTAAGGGAACTGAAGCGGCTTGCCAGCCGGGCCTTTGTTGCAGTTAGTCTGGAGCTGCTTTTCAGGCGAATCGCTATTTCATGGATCAGCGGTTGCCGTGCCCCCAGTAAGCGGGTCACATCCTTTTGCCGCACAAAAACGGTCATTTCGTCAAAAGCGGTGGATTCCGTTTTAAACAAACCCACGATGCGCGCGGCCATGTATACAATCTCTCCGGAACGGTCCTGAAAGGTCAATATGATTTTAGACTTAAGTTTCAGGCCCAGCCGATCGGCCAGTTTTTTCCCGATAACCGCCTGGGTGCGGTACTTATCCGCCAGAAAGTTACCGGCCACCAACCTGGAGACCAGCCCGGTTGTTTCCGTTTCCCGCTCCGCATCAACGCCGGTTATACGCACCCCGTAGGAGGAATTGGCCGAGGAGGCCATGCCTTCCATCAGCGTGCGGGGGGAATAGGCCTTTACGCTGCCCAGGGTATCCAGCAGCGACAGAACCTTTTGCGGTGAACGGATATAGTTATTCACCAGCGCGTCACGGCGATAGGCGGGGCTGTGAATTTGCAGGTGCCCCAGATTGCGGTCGATGGCCGAATCGATCATCGATTCCCCCATGCCCATCATCACCGCCCCGGCAAACAGCCCCCCGGCCAGTCCCAGGGCAATACTAACGATGATAATGGTACTGCGCTTTGCATTGCGCCATACATTACGCCAGGCTAACTGAAACAACATGATTAGTCTCCGGATTAATGACGGATGGCCGCGGAGGCCCGCATCCGCCGGATAAAAAAGAGGGGATACAGGGCGCATAAAACGGCAATGACAAAAACCACCAACGCCTGGGCGCCGAACATATCGGGCCGGGCCGAGAAAGACATCACCGGCTCGATGCCGAGAGTCTCATACGCCGCGGCCAGATCACCGCTTAGGCGGATGGGATGCTCCGAGTAATAAAAAGCAAGGGGAATACCCAAAGCCAATCCCGCCAGGGCGCCGATAAAGCTGACCATAACGCTTTCCACGGCGGACACAACCATCATCCGGGCTTTCTTCATCCCCAGGGCGTTAAGAATGCCAAACTCCCTTTCCCTTTCGGCGGTCATCATCATCACCGTGCCAAACACCCCAAAAGCGATCACCATGTAGAGTATGGCCAGCATGATCAGACCGCTGGCATTATCGATCTGGATATACTGCTTCAGTTCGGGCATCATCTCCTGCCAGTCGATCACCGTCAGGGGTTCCGGCACATGGCGGGCAAGCTCCCATTTGACGCGGGCCATTTCTTCCGGCCGCTCCAGCATCATCACCAGGGCTGTTACCCGACCGGGAGCCATATAGATATACTGTACCCGGGAAAGGCTCATCAAAACGGCGCTGTTGTTTAGCTGGGGCAGGGGCAGTTCCACTAATCCGCACACCTCAAGCACCGCCGCCGCCGTTTGCCCGTGAAAGCCCATGCCGTACAGCACCACGGAATCGCCCACGGTAACATTCAGTTTTTTGGCCAGGCCGGCGCCCATCACCATGGAGCTGTCCCCGGGTACAAGAAAACGTCCCCCGGCCAGCCATTTGGACAGGCGGGTCATGACCTCTTCCGCGGCCGGGTCAATCCCCTGAATGCCCACGGCGCGGGTTACGGAATCATGGGAAACTAGGGCAAAGGTTTCCAGGCGGGGAGCCACGGCGCTCACGCCGGTCATTTGCGTCAGGGTATCTTTCAGCCCAACCGGCGGAACATAGCTTTTTTCCAGGGAACGGTTTTCGCGGTAGTCCCTGTGCTGTACCTGCAGATAGCCCGTTTGCAGATGGGTGGCCGAATCTATCATATAGGCATAGGAGCCCAACTGGGCCGAACGCATCAAAATGGCCAGCACCACGGCAAACATAACCGAGGCGGCAACAATCAGGGTGCGCTTTTTATTGCGCCATACATTTTTCCAGGCGAGTTTTAGTAACATGGCATGCCCTCATTAAAATAGTGCGTCAACCCTGCGACCGGATTAAGGCCGCAACCGTTTCATATTTTGCCGGGAAAAGAAGCTTCTTTTTATTTGGGGATTAAACCGAATAGTGTGATAAGTGAGCACGGTTTTCTGGCCGGGCTTGTCGTTGGGGATCATGGCCCAACGGGTGGGGAAGGTACGGCCGCCCAGCTTACGGATATCGCTGCCGCGCATGGTTTTCACCAGAATACCATCCTCATCATAATACCCGGCCTTTAGCTGCATATACCCCTTCCGGGTGATCCATATAAGAACCTTGCCCCATACCACGCCCGCCTCGGGTTTGGGGATCATCTCTATTTTATAACAGTCGTAGCCGTCCAGCTTTTCCATACCGGCCAGTGTGTGCTCATAGTCCACCACAATGGACGACTGGCGCACCAGATCGTCATTGGTAAAATCGGAGCCCATCCAGCCCTGCAACATCATGGAGGGGGGGATTTTAATGGTGCGCCGTACCGAGGGCAGGTAATTCCACACCTCCTGTTTGCGTTTAAGCGTTACGGTGCCCTTGTCCCGGGCCGGCGCGGTTATCAGAACCAACGTAAAGTCTGGTTCCAGGGCCCACACCTTCATGCGCATCTCCCGGGACCATTCCGGTTTGATGATTTTCATGCTCAGTTCGGAGATGCTGCTATTGGCGCGCATAAGCTCATCGGATTTACGGATGATTTCCGTCGCATTCTGCGCGGTTGCGCCACTGATCAGGATAAAAAACATCAACAGGCCGGTATGTACTCGTTTCATGTTACCTTCCCCGGGTGAACCCTCTTTTATTTTTCCAAACATTGTATCATGGTTTGTTTAAAGGTTGTCTTCATCCGTGTTATGTCAATAAGCTCCGGGCTCATCACCAGTTGCAAAAGCAGCCCGTCCAGCGCGCCGATGGCCAGTGAGGCATAGGATACGGCATCCACATCGATAAACAGCCCCTGCTCCTGTCCCTTGCGTACAATACCGGCGATAATTACCCGGTAGCGGTCATAAATCTCTTTCAGATTGATCACCCCCATCATTTCCGGACTTTTTCGACGAATGCCTTCCGCCCAGAAATCCATCATTACCGAAGAAAATTCTACCGCCTCGCGACTGAAATAGTCCAGGGAATACTCGAAAATCATTTGCAACTGCCGGGCGGGATGGGTCTGTTCGGAGAGAATAGCGGCAATCTTTTGTTCCATATCCCTGTTCATGGTATCGTAAGCCGAGGCAAAGATATCTTCCTTGTTGCGGAAATATTCATAAAGGGTGCCCTTGCCGATGCCCGCCTCTTTGGCAATGTCTATCATTTTGGTATTGGCCACGCCCTTTTGGGCGAAAACAGTGATCGCCGCCCCGACAATCCGTTCCCTTTTAGCCTGTCTGTCCACAATTTTCGGCGCCATGAATCCCACTCCCTTATGACCTGTTTTTATTGACCGACGCGTCGGTATTAATATAAACAGACACATAGGCCATAAGCAAATGAATTTATTTTCTCAAGAAAATGGTCTTGATTTTTAATATCAAATCCTTATGTTTGTAAAATCTTGTATGGTTTTTCCTGCAATGATCTAACATCCGGGGACAAAACACCTGCATTATTAAAGTTTTTTCTATCGTTTCATTAATCCTTAAGGAGGCTTATATGCGTAGAGATTCTACCATATCCCGGCTTATTATAGCCGTATTCTTTTTTCTGTCGTCCGTCAGCGGCTTGCTGGCCGCAACGGGCAAAATAGGCGGTACCGTTACCGACGCCAACAGCGGAGAGGCCCTTCCGGGCGCCAACATTGAAGTGTTGGATCACTTTACCGGCGCCGCCGCCGATGCCAACGGCGAGTATGTTATTACCATAGAGGAAGGGACATACACCCTTCGGGCCACGTTTACCGGCTATTCGCCGATGGAAAAATCGGTTACGGTGAAGGCCGGCGAATCGGTTGAAGTCAATTTTGCCATGGAAGAGGCCATCGTTGAACTGGGCGACGTTGTGGTTGTCCTCGGTTCCCGCGGTAAAAAAGCCCGTACTCAAACGGAAACCCCGGTTCCCGTTGATGTTCTGGATATCGAGCAACTGGTAGCCCAGTCGCCGCAGGTGACGGTAAACCAGATCATGAACTATGCCGCGCCCTCTTTCTCTTCAAACACGCAAACCATTTCCGACGGTACCGACCATATCGACCCGGCCTCCCTGCGCGGACTCGGCCCGGATCAGGTATTGGTACTGATCAACGGCAAGCGCCGCCACACCACCTCACTGGTAAACGTAAACGGAACTTTTGGCCGCGGTAACGTGGGTACAGACCTTAACGCCATTCCCGCCGCTTCCATCGCCCGTATCGAAGTATTGCGCGACGGTGCCGCCGCCCAGTATGGTTCCGACGCTATCGCCGGTGTGATCAACATTGTGCTTAAAGACCAAACCAACGCCCTGACCGCCACCGCCAACAGCGGCGCTTATGTTTCCAAAAACTCCGAAGGCAGCTACGACGGCTTGTACAACAACGTGGCTGTAAACTACGGACTGCCCATTGGCGACCGCGGCGGTTATATTAACTTTACCGGTTCCTATGAAGACCGCGATCCCACCAACCGCATGAAGGAGTGGGGCGGAACGATATTCAAGGGATACAACAACCCTAATTATACCGGTGACCCCAACGACGACATCACCGAGTCCGAGCTGGCCCGTCGCGGTTTAACCCGCAGCGATTTCAACATGCGTGTCGGTCAGGCCGCATTGAAGTCCGGTCAGTTTTTTGCCAACATGGCCGTGCCCATCTCCCGCGGGGCCGAATTGTACGCCTTCGGCGGCATCGGCTACCGTCATGGTAATTCCGCCGGTTTTTACCGTCTGCCCTATCAGGAGCGCACGGTAACCAGCGTTTATCCCAACGGTTTTCTGCCGGAAATCAATTCCAACATTTTCGACAAGTCTCTGGCCACCGGTATCCGCGGTGAGTTGTTTGGCTGGGATGTGGACTTCAGCAACACCTATGGCAGCAACAGCTTCCAGTTCCAGATCACCAACACTTTGAACGCTTCTTTGGAAGACCGGACCAAGACCTCTTACAACTCCGGTGGTTTTGCCTTTACGCAAAACACCTCCAACTTTGACGCCAGCCATTTTTATGATGACGTCATGAGCGGCATGAACGTGGCTTTTGGCGGTGAGTACCGTTATGAAAACTACCAAATCTTCGCCGGTGAAGAAGGTTCCTACGCCAAGTACGACATTAACGGCGACATCGTAACGCCGAACACGCCGGATTCGCTGCTGGTTCGCGGTCCCAACGGCAAGGTTCGTCCCGGCGGCGCGCAGGTATTCCCCGGTTTCCGTCCGGCTAACGAAGTAAGCGCCAACCGCAGCAGCGTGGCCTTTTACGCTGACGTGGAACTTGACGTAACCGAAGACTTTTTTGCCGAGTTTGCCTATCGCTTTGAAGACTACAGCGACTTTGGCTCCACCAGCAACTACAAAGTAGCCAGCCGTTACAAGCTGGGCGATGACTTTTCCGTTCGCGGCGCTTACAGCACCGGTTTCCGGGCTCCCTCGCTGCATCAGATCAACTTCAACGCCACTTCTACCTTGTTTGTGGACGGTATTCCCAATGAAGTGGGTACCTTTTCCAACAACAGCCGCGTGGCCAAGATTTTGGGCATCCCCAAGCTGAAGGAAGAAGATTCCCAGAACCTTACCCTGGGTATCACGGCCAAGATTCCCGAATATGACCTGACCGCCACGGTGGACGTCTATCAGATCGATATTCAAAACCGTGTTGTTAAAACGGGTACCTTTAAACCGGCCAAGGATGACAACGGCAACTACGCCTCGGCCAAGGATGAGGAACTGGCCCAACTGCTGGCCAGCGTGAACGCTACCGGCGCGGCCTTTTTTGCCAACGCCATCGATACCCGCACCCAGGGTCTGGATGTTGTTCTGAGCCATCGCTGGAATCTTTCCGATACCCGTCACCTGCGCTCCGATATCGCCGCTACTTTCAGCCAAACCAAGCAGGTGGGTGATATCCATGCTTCGGATCTTCTTTCCAACAAGCTGGACACCTATTTTGACGAAACCAGCCGCATCTATCTGGAAGCTGCTGTTCCGCGTACAAAAATCAACGTCACCGAAACCTATAACACCAATGACTATAGCGTAATGTTCCGTGGTGTATACTTCGGTTCCGTTGAAGAGGCCACCAACAACCCCGGCAACCGCCAGGTGTTTAGCGCCAAGTGGATTTTTGACGCCAGCGTGGGCTACAACCTGACCCACAACCTGAGACTGACGGTAGGCGCCAACAACCTGTTCGACACCTATCCGGATATGAACATCCCCGCTAACCAGAGCGGCGGTCGTTTCCTCTATTCCAGAAGGTCTCAGCAGTTTGGCTTTAACGGCCGTTATCTGTTCAGCCGTTTAAGCTTCCAGTTGTAATCGACAGCCAAAGGCTTAATAACAAAAAGGCCCGCCATACGGCGGGCCTTTTTTATTTTACATCTTATTGTTCGGCAGGGCAGAGCTTTTAATTCACATTATGCCTGCTGTACAATCTTGCCCTCATCATCCAGTTCGGGATAGGCCTCGCCCCTTCTTCGGTACTGTTCCGCCAGACGCGGATAGCATTTTTCAAAAACCACCCGGGCAAAAGCCCGTTCATCTTCCGGCGAACGCCCGTACATGCCCGCCTTTTCCCGCTGGTTGTGCGCCTCATACAAAACGACGGCGGTGGCCACCGAAACATTAAGCGACTGCACCATGCCCTTCATGGGTATAAAAACGGATTGATCGGCCAGGGCCAGGGTCTCCTCGCTTACGCCAAACAACTCCTGTCCCACCACCAGGGCCGTGGGCCGGGTGTAGTCCGGCTGGCGGTAGTCCAGGGCCCGCTCATTAAAATCGGCGGCGATGATTTGAAAGCCTCTGTTTTTCAGGGAGGTGGCTATTTCAGCCATGGAGACATGCAGATGCATATCCAGCCAACGGTTGCTGCCCATGGCCACGCCTTTTTTTATACCCAGCTCCTTTTTACTGGTAATGGCATGAACATCGCTGATGCCCACCGCGTCACAACTGCGGGCGATGGCCGCCAGATTATGCGCCTTATGCACCCCTTCCATAATAACGGTAAGGTCCGGCTGACGGCGACGCAGCATGGCTACAATTTTCTGGTAACGCTCTTTTGTCATTATGTATTTTATCGTTTGTTTGACTTCGGTGATAAATATAGAAAAGCCCGCGGTTATTTGCACGAATCATCTCTGGTGGATAACTTGCGTAAAAAGAGACCCTACCGGCAAAATGTACGCGGAGAACAGCCATGGCCCACACAGCACAAGATATTTACACTACCCTGCGCGCCGTTGAGGCGCTTTCACAACTCATGGACGATGAAATCCGGCACATAGCCTCCATTTGTACCACAAGCGCCTACAAGGCGCGGGAAACGGTTTTTAAGGAAGGCGAAACTGGAGACCGGGCCAGCGTGGTGCTGGAGGGCGTTTTTTGCCTGACCCGGTTCGGCCATACCCTGAAACAATACCGCCGGGCCGATATGTTTGGCGAAGTGGCCCTGCTGGATGAACATACACACACGGGCACCATTGTGGCCTGGTCGGACGGCGTGCTTATCCAGCTCAGCAGAGCCCGGCTGGAAGACGATGCTTATGTCTCTCCCGATTTACGGGCCAAGATATACAAAACCTTTGTCTTCCAGATGAGCCGTTTTTTAAATCAGGGCGAAGCCCTTTACAACCAAATGGATGTGTTACTGATACAGGATGGCGGCTGCGCCCCCGGCTACAACTCGGTAACGGCTTTCCTCTCCGAATATCTTGAAAAGCAGGGCCACCAGGTTTTTGTTGCCGCCGCCGGATTTCGCTCGCTTGTTTCCAACCGTAACGACGATTACCGTTGTCTGATCTACGATACAAAGGTTTTCCGGCAACTGGATACCATACGCGGCGTCATCTTTTCCCCTCCCCTGCGTTCGGAACGGGGCGCCAACTTTCGCAGCGAACGCTTCCCCGATTTTAAAAAGAGCGCCCTGCAAAAACAGGCCGCGGACAATATTGTTAAGCGCCGGGTGAAAATCGTTATCGGAATTGGCGGAAACGGCACCTTTGCCGGAACGCGGGCCCTGGCCGCCCACCTGCCCGAAAGCGTTAAGGTTTACTTTATTCCCGTAACCATTGACAGCGACGTTTACGGCACCAGTTGCATCGGCGAGTTTACCGGCGTGGAGGCCGGGGCGGACAAAATACACTGCTACATGGCCGATTCCCGCACGCACCAACGCTGCTACATCATAGAAATGATGGGCGCCCGGGGCGGTTTTCATGCCTTGCACTCCTGTTTGGGCGCCGGCGCCCACCTGGCCGTTTTACCCGGTTCCACCTATGATCTCAAAAAAATCGCCGCCGCCATTAACAGCCGGCGCAACACGGTTATCGTTGTGGCGGAAGGTTATAAAAGGGATTTCAGAAAAAAGAGCGGCTATGCGGGCAACGCGGCGGAATTTTTTCGCGACGAGCTGTTGAAACACGGGCTGGATACAAAGCAAAAGGTGGTTTGCGAACCCTTCTCCCGGGATATAAGGGGCGCCGCCCCCAATAACATGGACATCACCCTGGCCCAGCGCATGGCCCGCAGATTGGTGGAAATGATCCATGCCGGGGAAAACCATTGCATGCCCGCCGTTCAGGCCGGCAGGGAAACGTCTATTCCTTTCGACCAGATACGCACCGACAACTCGGTGGAGTGCCGCCTGGCCGAACTGGCCAATCGTCTCTATTGAACCGGCGCCGGGGGCAGGCCGGAAAAGGGATAAAACAATTTTATACTTTTATTTTTCATAAATAGTGTTAAAATTGCGATCATGTCAGCCAAATCACTATTTTTTTCATGATGGGAATTCAGGATGAAGGAACGGGCACACTACTCACCACCGGTTAACCTTAACCTCAATGTGCGTGGCAAACAACAGTCGGCCACGCTGGAAATCAACGACCGGGCCCATGCCTTACAAAAGGCCGGTAAAAAAATATACAAGTTCGGTCTGGGGCAATCCCCCTTTCCCGTTCCCGCTTCCGTGGTGGACGCCCTGCAACTCAATGCCCATCAGAAAGACTATCTGCCGGTAAAGGGTCTGGAGGCGCTGCGTGAAGAGGTGGCCGCCTATCACAACCGCGGCCAGAATCTCAGCTTTACGGCGGAAGACATCATGATCGGCCCCGGTTCAAAGGAACTTATGTTTATCCTCCAACTGGCCTATTACGGCGACCTGATCATCCCCACCCCGTCCTGGGTTTCCTACGCCCCACAGGCCTCCATCATCGGGCGCAATATCCACTGGCTGCCCACGCAAAGTTTTCAGCAATGGCACCTGACCCCGGAAACCCTGGAAGCCTTTTGCCGCCAGGACCCCGATCATCCACGCATACTCATTTTAAATTACCCGGCCAATCCAACCGGAAACACCTATGTGACGGAGGAACTGAAGAAACTGGCCCAGGTGGCCCGTCGTTACCGGTTGATACTTTTGTCCGATGAAATATACGGCGAGCTCCATTTTAAGAATCAGCACATCTCCATTGCCCGTTTTTATCCCGAGGGCACCATTGTAAGCAGCGGTTTAAGCAAGTGGTGTGGCGCCGGCGGCTGGCGGCTGGGCACTTTTGCCTTTCCCAAAAGTTTACGATGGCTGCAGGACTCCATGGCCGTCATAGCCAGCGAGACCTACACCTCCACCTCCGCGCCCATTCAGCACGCCGCTATCCGCGCCTTTCAGGGTGGGCCCGATATAGAGGCCTACCTGAACCACTCGCGAAAAATACTGCGCGCGCTGGCTAAAACCATTTACGACCGTTTGCGCAAGGCGGGCGTGGCCCTTACCGAACCCAGGGGCGCTTTTTATATTTTTCCGGATTTTGGGCCGTTTAAGGAACGGCTTTATGAACGGGGCATTACCAACAGCCGCGATCTGTGCCGCCGCCTTTTGGATGAAACGGGCGTGGCCGCCCTGCCCGGCTCGGTTTTTGGCAGAGCCCCGGAGGAACTTACGGTACGCATGGCCTTTGTGGAGTTTGACGGCGCCGCCGCCTTAAGGGACTGTGCCGCCATGGGCGAAACATGCACGCTGAACGGAGACTTTCAGCAACGCCATTTTGCCCATGTTCTGGAGGGCGTGGATAAACTTTGCCAGTGGCTGGCTCAATAGGCACTTACTCTTCATCCGGGCTGCCAATGGCCATAAAGGAACCATTGAAATCCGACAACAACTCGCGCGCCTTATCCACCTGATCATACCAGACATTCAGCCGCGCCGGCTGCACCATCGGTTCCAACATATTAAAATTTTCGCCTAAAAAACGATATTCTATATTTTCACCATCCAACAGGGACTTTATTATGGCGATATCCACGGCGTTATAGGTGCGCAGTATTTCAACAAACTTCATCGGCCCGCTCTTTCATTTTTTTACCAAGTTAGCTCCCGGGCAAAAACAAAGCAAACGGCTTCCTTCCGCATGGCTCAATCCGCTTGTTTTATTCCCTTTTCATAACGCACATACAATACCCATAAACCGATACCGGGGAAAAGAAAAATCAATCCGGCGGTTATTTGCCCGTTATTTTCTCCACCAAGGAAATTACCGATTAACAGCGCCAGCCCTATACCCATGGCCATTACGCTGATCCTGGCCATAACGGGAACGCCTTCTCCGCGCGTCGCGCGGGTCATGAGGTATTTTAATTGTGTCTCCGAAATGTCACGCTCAATGACCGCCATCCTTTCCGTATGCCGGAATCGCAACATATAGTAGATGACCACCCCCATGGTGACAAAAAAAACGATGGGAATAAATACTTCGCTCATATCCCTGCTCCGATTGGTGATTATACCCGTAAGACACGGGGAATCTCAAAAGAGTTTCACTCTCCGCGGCGGCAAGACAAAAAAACAAAGTGAAACTTTTAGGGAAATTTTGGTGTCATAGAGATCATGGAACTCTCAAGCGAGATGATTAGAAACATAAAAAACAAAAATCCCGCGGCCATACGCCTGTTGGTTGGGCGGTATCAGGATTATGTATACACCCTGGCCTTGCGCGTGCTTAAACAAACACAGGCGGCCGAGGAGGTCACCCAGGATGTTTTTATGAAAGTGATCGACAAAATCGATCAATATAAAGGGCAGGCTAAATTCAGCACCTGGCTTTATACACTGACTTACAGAACCGCCCTTAACCACAGGCGCGGCCATTCTTTCCAACAGGAAGAACCACTCCATACGGAGATACCCGGACAGACCTCCCCCCCGGGAGAACCGGAAGAGAGGAACAGGATACTTTGGCAGGCCATCAACTCCTTACCCGCCCCATACGCACTGACCATTACACTTTACTACCTCAATCAACTCCGTATACGGGAGATCGCGGAAACCCTAGGAATTCCTGTCAATACCGTTAAAACCCATCTTAGCCGGGGACGTAAGAAACTGCATAGGCTGTTGGAAAAACATTATTCAAAAGAAGAGTTGCTATGAGTGAACATTTTACCAACAAAGAACTTTTTGCCCTTATCGAAAAAAGGGGAGCGCTTTCGGACGAAAAACGTCTCCACCTGGAAGAGTGTGACGCCTGCAAGAGAGTTTACCAACGGATGCTGCGGACGGAAGAGCGCCTGCAAGGGCTTCAGCCGTTCCGGGCGCCGGACTTTCTTATGGAGACGATTGTTCAACGCGCCACGCGCAAACACACATCAATAAAAGAAAGAACATATGCCCTGTTCCTCTCATTGATTTCCCTGGGCATGGCCTTTGCCTGGGGCCTGGGTCTGCTTTTCCCAAAGGGAAAACCCGGAGCGCTCTTTTTTACAAAACTGCTAAGCGGGAAATATATGCCCCTATCCACAACGGAAAGCGGTCTCTTTTACTACCTTCTCCTGGGTCTGAGCGCCATGACTGTCTACCTGCTGCTCGATCTTTATAAAAAACAAAAGAAGCGCCTTTTCCACTGATTTTTATAACGGTTGCCATTAATAGCCAAAAAAACGTACATTTGCCGTTGACCGGGTTAGTGAAACAGCATAAACCGCCGAGTATATTCTTTCGTCAACAGTATTCATATTCACGGGTAAAATGAAACGAATAAAAACAGCACTGGTTCTCGGTGGAGGCGGCGCCCGCGGCCTGGCCCATATTGGCGTATTAAAGGTATTGCGCAGGCATAACATTCCCATAGACATGGTTTGCGGAACCAGCATCGGCGCCCTGGTGGGGGCCCTGTACGCCTACAAGCAGGATGTGCCCTGGCTGGAAGAGCGCGTCCGCGCTTTTTTAAGCAGCGAAAGCTTTATAAAGGCCGGCAGCCGCTACTTTAAACAACAAAACGGACTGGAACCGGATGATCTGTTGCATCAGTTAAGCCGGGAGATAAAAAAACGGGTCGTGATCAATCTGGCCGCCCATCGCATCAGCTTAATGAAAGGCGAGCGGCTGCAACTGACCGTAAACCAACTGATACCCGACGTGGAGTTTGGCGAGTTGCTACTGCCCTTTGCCTGCAGCGCGGCGGAACTCAACAGCGGCAAATGCACAACCTTTACCAGCGGCCATTTACGAAAAGCCCTGCGGGCCAGCGCCTCCATTCCGGGGATCATTCCGCCGCTGGAACATAAGGGAAAGCTTTATGTGGACGGCTCCGTGTGCGACAACATTCCGGTAAACGCGGCCCTGAACATGGGCGCGGAATTTATCATCGCCGTAAACGTTTCACAAAATATGCCCCGTTCCGCGGAGTTTAACAATGTGATTGATATTATTATTCGCGCCAATCAGATTTCAACACATAAGATTGACCGGCTTCTGTTGCAGAAGGCCTCCTGCGTCATCACCCCGCGTATCGGCCATGTGCATTGGAGCGATTTTGAACAATACGACGCCCTGATCGCCGAAGGCGTCAACGCGGCGGAAAAAATCATCGACGGTTTAAAACAACGGCTACGGGAAAGAAACAGCCTTTCCGGACGTTTAAAACTTTTTGTAATAAAAAAAACCGAACAGGCACTGGGTACAAAGATCGAGGCGTAACCCGCCCCGGTGCAAAACATCAAAAACGGAAAAAAAGTATGACTCTGGGAAAAGTAATAGGCACCGTTTGGGCCACGCGCAAGGATGAAAAACTTACCGGATTAAAACTTTTATTGGTTCGGCCCGTTGAATTGGATTACAGCCTTAAGAACGGCTATGTGGTGGCCGCCGACTCCGTGGGCGCCGGCGTGGGGGAAATTGTCATGATTACCACCGGCAGTTCGGCCCGGCAGTCGGAACTAACGGCGGGGAAACCGGTTGACGCGGTTATCTCGGGCATCATCGACAAACTGGATATCAGCGAATAATGCTTCTGGCCAAAACAATCGGCTCCATATGGGCCACGCAAAAAGACCCGCAACTGGATGGCCTTAAGCTGCTGCTCATCCAGCCCATAAGCATAAAGCGGGAGCCGTTGGGCACGCCGTTAATCGCCGTGGACAGCGTGGGCGCCGGAACGGGTGAAATCGTTTTTTATATCACCGCTTCCGAGGCGGTGATACCTTTACACAAAAAACCGGCCCTGACGGACGCCACCATTATCGGAATCGTTGATAAAATCGAGTTGGAAAATGACCCTGAGAAATAAAGTAAAGCGAAGCATGCTGGAAGGTTTGCGCAAGGCTTCGGCCCTGACCAATGAGTATACACGCATCGGCCGCCTGAAGATTGATATGCTGGCCATAAAAAAAGAACTGGAAGAAAAGCTGCTTGAGCTGGGCGGACGGGTGTATCAGCTTTCGCGCAAGGAAGGGCCAACCGCCCTGCCCACCGATAACCGTATCAGTCATTTGCTTGAGGAAATAAAAAAGCTGGATGATG
>JALTKX010000194.1 GCA_027006055.1 Calditrichia bacterium
CCTTCAGCGTGGCCACCATCATCGAGGCGGCCGATGCCGCGGTAAAGGCCGCGGACGTGCAACTGATCAATGTGCATCTGGCCATGGCCATCGGCGGCAAGGGTTATATGACCCTCACCGGCGACGTAGCCGCCGTAACCGCCGCCGTGGATGCCGGGGTGGAGTACATCAAGGGCAAGGGCATGCTGGTGCAAAAGGTGATCATCCCCCATCCGCGCAAGGAGATTTTGCAGGATAAGATTTAACGGTCTTTTCCCGACGCTTCCTTTCTATTCATCCTCTTGCTTTAAATATCGATAAACCGCGGAAAAGTCATGCCGCGCCAGGCCCTGATTCCGGGCCCCGTCGAATATCTTTTCGCCCTGCCGGGCCATAGTGATCTTTTGTCCTAGCTCTTCTGCTGTTTGCAATGCCAAAAGCAAATCTTTATGCATCCATTCCAACGGGAATTCGGTTTCAAAGACACCTTCCCTGATCCGAGGAGCCTTAGAACGAATAAACGGTGCTGAAACCGGCAGAGTCGGCAGGATTTCAAATAAAAAATCCGCGGACAGTCCCATTTTTTCACCCAACATCAAAGCTTCGCCATAAGCCAGCATGGATTGGGCCAACATCATGTTTACCAGCATTTTAAAGGCGCTGCCCATTCCCGTTTCCCCCACGGACAATACTTTTTTACCCATCAAGAGCAACAGGCTCCGCACATTTTGCGGCACTTCCCGCGCACCTCCCGCGAAAAAAACAAGTTCACCCTTTTCCGCGTGGGGCTTCGTTCCGGCTACGGGTACATCAAAAAAACGCACCCCCCGCCTCCCGGCTTCCCGGGCACACAAACGGCTAAAGGAAGGATTCACCGTTGTAAAATCCACCCAAGCAGCGCCCGGGGAGATTTCTCCCAGACAGCCTTGTTCCAGGAACAACTCACGCACCGCCTGCGGATGAGAAAGCATGCTGAAGACCACATCCGCGTCCTTCACCGCCGCTCCCGCCCGCGGAAAAGTCCGCGCGCCGGCTTTACACAAGGCCCGTGTTTTATCAGGGGTACGGTTATAAACGGTCAGCCGTACACCGCCGTCCAATAAACGGGCAGCCATACGGCTGCCCATTATTCCAAGTCCGATAAAAGTCACATTCATCTCAGCCCTCTTTCAGCGCTTTTAAGATATCGGCGGGCTCTACCCGCATACGATAATCCCCGCCCTCGGAACGGGCAAAGGTTACCAGCCCTTCCCGATTGATGATAAAAACCGCCGGTACCGGTATTTCCCGCGAATCATCGGCATAGTGACCGTCAAAATCAAAGCCCAGCCCGGTCATGGCCCGGACAGGCGCGTCAGCATTACGAAATACGGTGGTATACTGCCGGGCCACCACATTGCCAACATCACTCAGCACCTCAAAACGCAGACCCTGCTTTTCACTCAGACTCAGGGAGGCGTCCGCCGTTTGCGGAGAAACCGCCAGCATACGGCCGCCGGCACTCTCAATTTCCTCAATCACCTGTTGATAGAGCGACAATTGTAAATTACAATACGGGCACCATGCGCCCCGATAGAAAACCAGCACAACGGAACCACGCGCCAGAAAATCGCTAAGGCGAATAGTTTCACCCAGCGCATTAGGCAATGAAAAATCGGGTGCTTTGTCCCCCGGATTAAGCTTGAGGGGCAAGGGATGGGCACTGGCAAGATTCGCCGCGTCACGGTTAAAGGTCTCCAGGGCGGAAGCGGGCAGCATTTCCCCCAGTTGCCCTACAAGTTCTTTAAGCCCTTCCTGATATGAAGCTACTACCTGTTCATTCATAACGACATCCTTTCGGTTAAATTTTTCGGATGCCACTAAGTTAAACACCACTGTGCGCCGTCAAATGAAACAGGTTAAAAGATTTACTTGAAACAGTTCAAGATTTATGTTGCAACCGCTTTCGTATCTTACTGAGGAACTCGGGAGTCATGCCCAAATAGGAAGCAAGGGCATACTGCGGCACGCGCCCCACAATGTCCGGATAGAGCTCATAAAACTCCAGATAACGCTGCTCGGCGCTTTTACCAATATTGGAAAGAATGCGTCTTTGGGCAAAAGCAAAGGACTTCTGGGCCACGATTCTGAAATAGCGTTCAAACACGGGATACCGTGAGCAAAGCGCCTCCACATCATCATGGGCCATTTGTAAAATGCGGCCATTCTCCAAAGCCTCCACAAACAAAGAGGCCGGTGTTTGATTTATGTAACTGTTGAAATCGCTTATAAACCAGTCCTCCACGGCAAACTGCAGGGTATGTTCCACCCCCTGGTCGCTAAGGAAAAAAGCCCTGAAGGCGCCCTGCACCACATAACTTTGATGTATGCATACAAAGCCGGGCTGAACGATAAATTGCCTTTTTTTTATAGCGACTTCCCTTAGGATGGAAAAAAACGCTTCACGGGCTTCAGCGCCGGGAGTAACATATCGCTCAATATTTTTTAAAAGAGTGTTATAACCGGACATAAAAATTGAATGGTTAAAACTTTACGGGCCATTATAGATTGATTAACAAGAGTATAGTGTTTTTTAGAATAATTGCCAACTAACAATTTAGAAACCGGAACAATAGGGTGCGGTTACTTCTATATTAAGTTTATTTGCCCCGGCTTTGCCGGTGTCTTTTCCCCTTCCTATAGTTTACCACATCCCTAAATACCGTGGTATGTTTGATTTTATTCGTTACCATTCGTAATAACCGGACACAAATGGTATTAACGATAAAAGGGCTTGATACGTATAATTTCAATCAAAACACATTCCGGCGACGTTCCTTCGTGTCAAAATCGCTACCAGCCGAAATCGACCCCGATATAGTCATACAACTTTTCGTTCAACGGAGCAAAAAAGGCCTCCAGCAGATCACGTGTTTTATCATCCAGCTTCATTTTAGGGCCGGCGTTTTTTACCGGAGTGGGGATGGGTTCATAATCGGGCAGGCCCAAAAAGCGGTACACCTCCCTGGCCGTGGCCGCCGGGTCTTTAAAAAAGGCATTAGCGTTTACTACCTTCACCTGGTCCTTGGGATAAAACCTGTGCAAATGCTTGATAAAGGGCAGATACATACTGCCCTGCAGATACCCGCCCACGGGCGTGCCTGATATGGAGGTGCCCGCCCCGGCGCCCTGCCGGGCCAGTTCCATTTCCAGGCGGATTATTTCGTCAAAGCCGGGCGTGTTTTTCCAGATGGGATCGTTTTTCACCATGGAGATGGCCATCTGATCCCATCGCCAATGGGAAAAGGTGCGCTCCACCGGGTTGCGCAGAATGATCACGATTTTGGCCGAGGAAGAAACGTTATGGGCAAAATAGGGAAAGAGCATACCGGGCACCACCGGCGAACAATAGCCGGTAATGGCCACGCCATTTTCCTTTTTTACGCGGGCTTTTTGCTTCTCCGTGGGAAACTGCGCCAGAACAAGGCGCATCAGCGGCGCGTCCTTGATGTTCAGTTCCTTGGCCAGGGGCAGAACCACCGCCGGGTGCTGCATGATATAGTCGGTAAAAAGAGTGGTTCCCGAACGCACCGGCCCGATACAGGCAAAATCCGGCGTGACCCTTTTGGCCGGGGAGGCGGCCCGCGCCAGAACACGCCACATGGGCGGCGGAATAAAGTAATACGGTAAAAACTGCCGCCGTAAATTAAGCACCTTCTTTTTCAGCATATTGGGCGTGGAGAGTATCTTGTAGTCTATGCGACTGGCTTTCTCGATAATTTTCAATTTTTTTCTGTTACGGGCGGTAGCAGGATTCATAGCTCTTCCGGTATTTAAAGTGATGATATACAGCCCCGGTCGCGTCCAAAGGGGGCCTTTTCCGACAATGAAGGTAACTTACGCTATCCGTCGACATCAAATAAAGATTTATCTCACAGAGTTTAAAATAAAAAGTGGACGAAAACTTTTTAAAAAAGGAAAATTTATTTCCTTTTTCGGAAAATAGTTTTGTAAATTAAGGGCAATATTTTAAGCGGATGGCCACCTGATTCCTCCGAAAGTCAGCGGCCGTCCCCGAAAAAATGAATTGTGATCCATAATCTGAGTCTTCCCGCGTCTCACTCCATGTCACAATCCATAATGAGAAACGTATGTATAAACGTATTATGGATTAATTGGGAGACTTGCAGATGCACACCACCGAAACGCCGCAATCAAAGACGGCGCCAACCGGACAGAACGCTAAGCCCACCGTTATCGATGAACATATCATAGAAATTGTCAGCGATTCGGGAGAAGGAGCTCAAACAGCCGGACAAGCCTTTGGCACCATTTCCGCACGGATGGGTAATGGTATTTGGACCGTGGAAATCATTCCCGCGGAAATCGAACCTCCGCCCCGCACCTCCTCGGGGGCCAGCGGTATCCGCATTCGTCTGGGCAGCAACCAGATTACCAATATGGGTAACGAGGCCGATATCATTGTGGCCTTTAACGAACAGGCCCTGCTGGGACGGGAGGAAACCGGAAACCTGAAAAAAGGGGCCACCATTATTCTGGAAAACCGCTGGAAGGATCACACCAACAATGTGATACGCGAGCAGTATGCCGAGGTGATGGAGCATCTTTTGGCCGAGGGGTACAATGTCATCGAAATCCCCATGGAAGAAGAGACCCTGAAAATTGTAAAAAATCCGCGCCGGGGTAAAAACATGTTTGTGCTGGGCATGCTCAGCTATATCTACTCCCGCGATATGGAACTGGCCCGCGAGCAGATCCGCTTCGCCTTCCGTAAAAAAGGGGAAAAGGTGATCGCTCCCAACCTGCAACTATTGGAAGCCGGCTATAACTGGGCCAAAAACAATCTCGACTTTCAGTATGAAATCACCTCGCCGCCCATCAGCAAACCGATGGTGGTTACCAACGGCAATGTGGCCATCGGCATGGGCATCATGGCCTCGGGCATGGAAGTATGCGCCATGTACCCCATCACCCCGGCCACATCGGCCTCCCATTATTTAAGCGAGGTTTTTGAAAACGCCGGCGGCATGGTACATCAGGCGGAAGACGAACTGGCCGCCTGCGCCTTTGCCATCGGCGCCTCCTATGCCGGCAAATGCGCCGTAACCATCACCTCCGGTCCGGGCATGGCCCTTAAAACGGAACTTTTGGGTCTGGCTTCCATGGCCGAGATTCCCCTGGTATTGGTGGATGTTCAACGCGGCGGGCCCAGCACCGGCCTGCCCACCAAGGTGGAACAGGGCGATCTGCTTTCGGCCATGTTCAACTCCCCCGGAGATAACCCCAAGGTTGTGCTGGCGCCTTCCACCATCGAAGACTGTTTTTACAGCATGATCACCGCCCGTAAAATCGCCGAAACCTTCCGCATACCGGTGCTGGTGTTGTCCGACGCCAATCTGGCCACGGGTCAGCAACCCTATCCGCGGCCGGAATTTAAGGAAGAATGGGTGGCGCCGCCTTACGATCAAAATCCCGTGCCCGAAGGCACCATCCCCTATGACTGGGATGAAAAGACCGGCCTGTCCAAACGCATCATTCCCGGACAACCGGGCGGCCTTTTCCGGGTAACCGGCCTGGCCCACACCCGGGACGGTCACGTGGCTTACGGCGCCGGCGTCAATCAGGAAGGCTGCGACAAGCGCAGCCTGAAAATAGCCACCTTCCAAAAAACGCTAAAAACGCCCCGGGTTTACGGCCCCGAAGAGGGCGACCTGCTGCTGGTGGGCTGGGGCAGCACCCGGGGCGCCATCGAAGAAGCGGTGGACAAGGCCCGCAAGGAAGGCCTTACCGTGAGCAGCCTGCATCTTAAGTTCCTGATGCCCATGGCCTCGGGCATCGGTGAAATCCTGAAAAAATTCAAAAAGGTTATCACCGTGGAGATCAACTTTTCGGACAATCCCGAACGAGAGATGATCACCGAGGAGAACCGCCGCTATTCCAACCTGGCCTGGCTGCTACGCGCCCGTTATCTGGTGGATGTGGATAGCTTTTCCAACGTTCACGGTCAGCCGCTTAAGCCTTCGGCCATTCTGGAAATGACCCGTAGGGAATTAAAAAAACTGAATTAAAGATAGGATTAAAATTATGTTTGGTGTAAGTATAGACAACCTGCTGAATCTGGATCAAAAATATTACCAGATGGATGACTATCAGAGCGATATTCCCCGCTGGTGCCCGGGCTGTGGCGATAACGGTATTTTAACCGCCACCCAGCGCCTGCTGCGCGAGGAACAAATCGCGCCGGAAAAAACGGTCTTTGTCTCCGGTATCGGCTGTTCCAGCCGCTTTCCCCATTATATGAATACTTACGGTTTCCATAGCCTGCACGGCCGGGCCCTGCCCATTGCCGAGGGGGTGAAAATCCGCAGGCCCGATTTACATGTGTTTGTAAACATGGGAGACGGCGACTGTTTTAGCATCGGCGCCGCCCACTGGATACACGCCCTGCGCTACAATATGAACATGGTGGCCATGGTGCATGATAACAATATCTACGGCCTGACCAAAAAGCAGGCTTCGCCGACCACCCCCAAGGGCTTAAAAAGCAACACCACGCCCCGGGGCGCTGTTCTGGAACCGCTGAACCCCTTGGTCACCACCCTGGCCGTCAGCAATGTTTCCTTTGTGGCCAACGTGGTGGAGTGGATTCCCGACCTGCTCTTCGACGTCATCAAAAAAGCCTTTCACCACAAGGGATTTTCCTTTATCCGCATCCTGCAACGGTGTCCGCATTTCACGCCGCATGTTTTTGATCCCATCATGAACGAACCCGACCGGCTGCGCCTGCTGACCCATGATGACGGCATGGTGATCCCCGACGCCATTAAGAAAATCTATAAAAACGTGGAAACACACGATCCCTCGAATATCCACAAGGCGCGGGAATACGCCTCCGACACGGAAACCATACCCATCGGCATTCTTTTCCGCGACGAGAGTGTCCCGACCTATGACGATATTCGTAAACCCACAAAGCCAAACACCCCCTCCGTTATCAACGAGGCGTTGCAACGGGAGTTTGACAAGTTTGGCATAAAACCGAAAAACGATTAAAGGGGATCATCGTGACAGCGCAGAAAACGAAAGGAGTTTCCCCCTCTCAAAAGGAGGCGGAGCACTTACTGGAAGAGCTCGAGCAATTCGCGGGGGACGCGCCGTCGTCCACGCCAAAACAGACCCCGGACCGGGACTATCATCTGTGGATGGAAAAACCGGCGGAACAGGACGACGAACGGCAAAAGGCGTTGTATAAAAAACATCTGACCTTTTACCTGGGAGAAACCTCCGCGCCCGTGCCCGAGGGATTGTTACCCGCCGGTCTGGCGCCGCTGGCCCATAACCCCGCCGCGCATTCCCCCTTCCCCGTTCTGCTTACCGGCGAATCGGGAACGGAGCTGTGGACGCTTGACCACATTATGCGGAAACTTTTGGAAGCCAGCAGTTTAAAGGACGAGGCGCTGGAAGTGTACAAAAGGCATCTGGCCGACCTGGAACGCCGGCTCCTTAATGAATACGGCCGCGTGGATCATTTTCAGGATTTTGAAGAGGTGTTGTCTTCCCTGGCCCTGCAGGCCTTTAAGCGCCTGACTTCGGCCAATGGCGAGGATCATCCCGCGGTGACCGCCCTGGAACAATTGAGCATGAATGTGCCCTTTAAGGGATTGCTGATCGGCTATGGACCGGAAACAGTGCGCCACCTGATCAGCCGTTCCCAGGCGGCTACCTGGCGCAAAAGCGTCTACGACACCCTGGACCGGCTCGAGGAGCTTACCCTAAGCATCAACGCCCTGGTGGAAAGCGCGCAAAATGCCGAGCGGGAAAGCGATGCTTCCAATACCGCTTTTTCCGACAGCATCGACTTTGACAAACTCAAAGAGGTCGTTCAGTCGGTTCCATCCCCCTCCTCCGTGGATGGCAGCCGCCTGAAAAGGCTTAAAAAGATTGCCGATTCCCTGAATACCTGGCATGATATTTTAAACAGCGACAAGCATGCCGCCGTCTTTCTGGAAAAATTCACTTCCACCGATCCGGCGCGGGCGCACACGGAAAAAGCGCGCCGGGAAATCATAGGTCTTATCCGGGACTACCATCTGGCGGTTCTGGAAGAAAAGCACCGCTTTGACGCCGGAAAACATCAAAAATTATTTGATGACTTTTCAGAACTTATGATGAGTGATGAAGAAATTCGCCTGATTCCTCCCGTTTTATTGTTTTTGGACGCCCGTCAGGCGGCGGAGCATCAGGAGGCCCTGGTGGCGCGCATGCTTTCCGGGGAAAAGATCAAAATCAGCATTCAGGCCACCAGCCTGCTGGATGGCGAGCGCCTGCTGCCCCTTTACGGATGGGCGCGCATGGCCACGGCCCTGAACCGTTTTTACGTGGTTCAAACCCCCCTGCCCGCCATCCGCGATATGTGGGATGAAATCCGCGGCGCCCTGCAATTTGAGGGTGCGGCCTTTTTTTCCTTTTATACGCTGATCGATGAAGAAGAGAACGCGCCCGTTGCCGATTATATCCGCTGCGGCGCGGCGGCGGCCTCACGGGTTTTTCCCCTTTACGCCTTTAACGGACAAACCGCCAAACCGCTGAGCGAACGTTTTTTCCTCAGCCCGGAAATTCAGCCCCAATCCTTATGGGCGGTCAACAGTCACACCGTCCGGGTGGGCGACGAGCATGGGGAACAGAGCTTTACCTTTACGCCGGCGGAATTCTTTTATTTGCACAAAGGTTTTCAAACACACTACTTCCCCGTAAGCAGGGAAGAAGAACATGCCGCCCTGATACCTTTGGTCGATTTTTTAAAGGATACCCGTCTGCACAAGGAGCACC
This sequence comes from Calditrichia bacterium, assembly GCA_027006055.1. Taxonomy (GTDB): domain Bacteria; phylum Calditrichota; class Calditrichia; order Calditrichales; family J004; genus J004. Next base: position 8,809 of record JALTKX010000194.1, read on the forward strand.
TGCCCTATATCACCATGGCCGATGGCAACGGAGAGCTGTATAAGCTGCTGGTCGATGAATTTATCGTCGATCAATGCGCGGCCATCGCCGCCGACTGGCGGGTAATGCAGGAGTGGAGCGGCATCGGGAACTCCTGGGCCGCTCAGGCCCTGGCCAGGCACAAGGCGGCCCTGGAAGAGGAAAGCGAAGCTAAAATACGGGAAATAACGGAAAGCTATGAGGCGCGGCTTAATGCCGACCGGGAACAACTGACCTCGGAGATCATCTCCAACCTGGCCGCCGGCCTGCTTTCGGACGAGATGATCCGGCTGGGCAGCGGACTGAGCGCCCCCGTGGCTGCTCCCCCGTCCGCCGCGCCCGAAAAAAGCGCGCCCCCGCAAGAGGATAGCGCGGCCCCGGAAAGCGCTCCCGAAGCCGAGGCGGAGGAGGAAGATGAAGGGCTCAGCTTTGACGAGGCCTACATCGACACCCCCCTGTGCACCAGTTGCAATGAGTGCCGCAACATCAACTCCGATATGTTTGCCTATGACGCCAATAAGCAGGCCTATATCAGCGATGTAAACGCCGGCACCTACAGGCAGTTGGTTATGGCGGCGGAAAATTGTCCCGTAAAGATCATCCATCCGGGGAAACCGGTCAATCCCGATGAGCCGGATCTGGAAGACCTGATTAAACGGGCGGCGCCGTTTAACGGTTAAGGAACAGCCTTCCGGCCGTTCCGCCCCGTGCTTTTCGCCGGAAAGGCGCGGGGACGAAACATTAAAAACGGATTTTAAAATGTCAGAAGCCTATTTGGCCGTCCTTTTTATCGGCGGTCTAAGCATTTTTCTTGCCGGCGTGCTGGCCTTTGCCAACCGCAAGCTGGCCGTCGAGGAAGACCCGCGCATCGACGCGGTGACCGACATGCTGCCCAACGCCAACTGCGGCGCCTGCGGCAAACCCGGCTGCCGGGCCTTTGCCGAAGCGGTGGTGCACGGAGAGCAGCAGCCCAGCGATTGTACCGTCGGCGGACCGGAAACGGCGGAAATTGTCGCCAATTACCTGGGAATCGATCCCGGTTCCAGCGTACGCAAGGTTGCCCGTCTGCTCTGCGCCGGAGGCACCGACGTGGCGGAACAGGCCGCCAACTACATAGGGGCGGAGTCCTGCCGCGCCGCCGCGGCCGTGGCCGGCGGTCCCAAGGAATGCACCTACGGCTGCCTGGGGCTGGCCGATTGCGAGGTGGCCTGTACCTTTGACGCCATCTCCATGATGCCCAACGCCCTGCCCTTCGTCAACGCCACCAAATGCACCGCCTGCGGCGACTGTGTGGTCGCCTGCCCCAAGGGATTGTTTGAACTGATCCCCATCAACCAGCATCTGCTGGTGCAGTGCAAGTCTCAACTGGCCGGCGATGAGATACTGGAAGGCTGCGAAGTGGCCTGCACCGCCTGTTCGCGCTGCGCGGCCGACGCGCCCGAAGGTTTAATCGAAATGAAAAACAATCTGCCCGTGATCAACAGGGATCTGTTATACAAGGAGACGGAAATAGCCACCCTGCGCTGCCCCACGGGGGCCATCACCTGGCTGAATGAGCAACAATTCGCGGACAAGGCCAAGATGGCCGAGTCCGAATAAAAACGGAAAGCGATCATGAAACAAGCGAAGACGAAAATACAGATACGGGAAAGCGGCGAAGCGGCCGTAAAAAAAGCGCTGAGCCGTTCCGGCACCCGTTGGGCCGGCTGTGGCGAAGCCGTGGGTCTGGCGGCGGCGGGTGAACGCAGTGCCGTCTATTTGCCAAACAGCGCTCTTAAAAAAGCCGCCGCGGAGCTGACCGCATCCGGGTATTTGCCCCTGCCCCTGCTGGTGTGCGCCGAAAAGGAACAGGCCTCATCGTTCCGCTCCTTTATCCATGCCACCTCCGGCTTTTTTAAGGTTGTTTTTTACGCCTCCACTGTTCAGGAGGCCCAGGACCTGGCCCTGATCGGACAATGGGTGGCCGAAAAGGCGCTGACCCCCGTGCTGTGCATACTGGACGCCCGGGGCAACGCCAACAGCATACAAAACCTGGAAGCGGTGGAGGAGAAAGAGGTGCGCCGCTGGTTGGGAAGGCCCGGAGAAACCGTGGAGGCCGAAGACGAGGCCCGGGCTCTGATGCTGGGCAAAAAACATCGCCGCCTGCCCCAATGGCTGTCCCTTTCCCAACCGCTGGGACTCCATGCCCGTCTGGAAGAGGATCGCGCCCAGCAGGCCCGTTCCGCCCGGGACATCTATTTCGACAGCGCCCTGCAAGCGGTGATCGACCGCGCTTTTGAAAGTTTCGCGGACCATTTCGGCCGCGTCTGCCAAAGTACCCACTCCACGGGTAAGGGAAGCCATGCGATTCTGGGCGGCGGCTGGCTGGCCCGGAATCTGGCTTCTGTTGCCTATAAGGGAAGGGTTATCCGCCTCAGCCAACTGGCGCCCTTTCCCTCGCAAAAACTGCAACAGGAACTTCAGAAAGTCCGCGGGCTAACCCTTTTAAATCATGATGACTGGGCCGACGCCTTTCAACTGAGGGAAACAATCGGCAGCCTGAAACCGGGAATGCCCGTCCATACCGCTCATCTTCAGGGCATGCGCCTGACCGCGAACGCCATTCAACACATTCTGCATCATCATGAACAGAAAGAGGCCGCTACCGATTTTTATCCCATGGTAACGGCGGTGACGGAGTTAAGCCGCTTTCCCCTGTTGCAGGGCTTGCAACAGCGTCTCGCGCGCAACTATCCGCAACTGGAACGCACCCTGGCGCGGATTACCCACAGCCCCCTGCCGCAAAAGGATATCCTCCATATCATGATGAATGCCTCCGTGGGCCACAACCCGGAAATATTCGGCCGCCTGCTTAGCCTTTTTCCGCGGGCGGAAGCGGTGCGCAGCTACCGGATAGAAAAACGCAGCGCCTATCTGCCCTACGTGGAAACCCATGTTTTTGCCGGCAATCCCGCCGCCATCTTTTTCCCCGCCGACGAGGTGGATTATATCCTGGCCTCGGACGTGCGCTATGTTGACGGCGTGGAACGCTTAAAGAAAGAGGGAACGCTGATCATCAACTCCCCCTTTAGCGATGAACAAACCTGGGATCAACTGCCTCAAACGGTGAGGAAACGGATTACGGAAAAAAACATTACCCTGCTGACGGTAAACGGAACGGATTACGCCCTGAAAGCCGCGCGGACGCCCTCGCAACAGGCCGGGCTGATGATGATGGCCCTTTTGGGCGCCTGGGCCTCCCGGGCCGGGGAAACGGAAGAGATGGTTCCCGCGCTCAAAAAGACCATCGGCGGCGGACAGATAAAGGCCCTGACCCGCGCCTTTGTGGAGGGCCGGGAAAATACGACCCGGATTGACTGGCAAAAACGGCCCCCCTACGAGACCCTGAAGGAGGCCGATACCTTAAAAACGCCCTGGGCCATTAACCGCCATGGACATTTTGATAAAACCGTTTTCGACCCCTCTTATTTCTGGGATACCGTCGGTTATCTGTACCGGGAGCGTCGTCAGGAAACCCTGCTCACCGACCCCATGATCGCCACGGAAACCGTGCCGGCGCGTACCAGCACCTTCCGCGATCTTTCCCCGTCCCACACCTATATACCGGAGTTCCACGCCGAAAACTGCACCGCCTGCGGACTGTGCTGGGCCAACTGCCCGGAATCGGCCCTGCCCACGGTCATTTTTACGGCCGGGGATTTATGGCAGGCGGCGGTAAAACGCGCCGGGGAAGAGGATATTTCCCTAAATCAACTCAGCAGACTGCAAAATAACCTGATTAAACTGGCCGATAAGCGCTTGAAGGACAGCCTGCCCGCCGATATGCGGGACGCGGGCGCGCTCTTCGAACAATCCTTTGAATTCCTGATGGACAAGCTACAAGCCGACGAGAAAAAGGAAGAGGAACTCCGTTCGGAGTTTAACGGCATCCTGCCCTTCCTCGCGGGCTTTCCCCTGGTAAAGTCACAAAGCTTTTATGAACGGCCGGAACAGGAAAGCAGGGGCGGCGGACGCCTGCTGAGCATCGTCATCAACCCCTACACCTGCAAGGGGTGCGGCGCCTGTATCAGCATTTGTCCCGATCAGGCGCTGGAGCGCATTGAAGCGCGGCCGGATATCATAGAAACCTACAAACGGCAGTTTGAGCTGATGAGCGGCCTGCCGGAAAACCGGCAATCGGAATTTGAGGACTTTATTGAAACCGACAATCAGGAAACATACCGGTTAATCAACCGTACCGCTTACCTTTCCATGCCCGGCGGCGATAACGGCCTGCCCGGCAGCGGCGTCAAAACCGCCGTCCATCTTACCCTGAGCGCCATGGAAACGGCCCTGCAACCCACGCGGCAGGAGTGGCTGGAAGAACTGAACGACAAAATACACCGTCTGGAGGTGAAGGTCCAAAACCTGTTAAACGAGGCCGTGGATCTGAACAGCTTTGATGATTTTTTCCAACGGCTGCACGAACTCGATTCCGCCGAAGAGGGCATCGGACAACTGATCACCTCCCGGGAAAAGGAGCAAAAAAGCAGCAAGGCCCGCACCCGTAAGCTCCGGGAATACAGCGCACTGATTGAAAAACTAAAGAAAGACCGTGACACACTGACCAATGGCGGCGACGGTTATGGCGCCTCGGTGCTGGGCATGGTTTTTAACGCCGGCGGCGCCCTGAGCTGGATGGCCGACTACCCTTACAATCCCTTTGCCTACCCCTGGCTGAACAGCGACAGCTCCCAACTGATGGCACAGGCCCGGGGAATGTTCGAGGGCTTTGTACGCCAGGCCCTGCCCATTTTTAACCACATGCGCGAAGCAACCGCCCTGCTGGAAGGCAGCCCTGCCGCGGCTCCGCCGGCAAACGGCTGGAACGATTTAAGCGCGGCCGAACAAAGCCGCTGTCCCGCCGTGGTGATCTTTATGGATCGCGGCGGTTTCGACAAGCAGTTCATGAACAGCTTTGGCCAATGGTCCACAAGCCGCAAGCCCATCCATACGGTGGTCGTCAATGCCGCCACGGAGACGGCGCCCGACGACGCCTTTAACCCCGCCCTGTGGGCCCTGGGCTGGGAAAATATCCGTACCCTGCAAACCTCGCCCGGCCATCACGGCGCCACCATCCGCATGATACGGGAGGCCGTTGCCGCGCGGGAGGCGTCCTTTATCTTTTGTGACGCCAACGAACCCTACCGCCAGGGCATCGCCGAAGACCGCGCCTGGCAGCAGCATCAAAGGGCCGTGGCCACGCGGGTTTTCCCCCTGCTGGACTATGCCCCGCAACGCAGCGCCTTCTATGGTGAGCGCTTCGATCTGAGCGCCAATCCCGATCATGAGGCGGACTGGGTGGAAACGATTCTCGAAGTAACGGCCACCACGCCGGTCACCCGGGTCAAATACCGCTTAACCCCCGCCGACTGGGCCATGTACGAAGCCCGCTACCAACATGACTTTAGCGAGATTGCCCCCTCCGAATGGGGCGACCAGTGGCGTACCGTGGCCGACTATCTTGACCTGGATGAAGAGGAACAAACAAAAACCCGCCCCTATGTCATCTATGTAGACGACGAGGGCCGCCGCCACAGACTGGCCGCCTCGGAACGGGTTATACATCTTTGCCGGGTAAAAAAACATCAATGGCGTCTGCTGCAACAACTGAGCGGCATCATCCGCTATGAACCCCAATACCAACAAGAGAAGCTGGAACAGGCGGTACAATCCGCCCTGGAGGAGCAGGAAAACCGCCTGCGCGCCGAATATGACGGACGCCTGCGGGAACTGGATGAACAGCATTTTGCCGTATACCATCAGCGTTTAACCACAAAACTGCTTCATCTTTACCGTCAACGCCGGGCCACAAGCCCGGAAAACGGAAAGGATGCCGGACAATGATCGATCTCTTCGGCAAGCGTTTGCCCACCTTCAGTCACGGTATTCATCCCGGGGATTTCAAGGATCTGACCCGCCATTTGCCTATTGAGCGCATGCCTT
>JALTKX010000195.1 GCA_027006055.1 Calditrichia bacterium
TTCGAGCCGCTTGGGGAAAATAAAACCCGTGTTACCTGGACGTTTAAAGCGGTGATCGATTCCTACTTTTTACGGCTGGGCAACCTGAGCATGGACAGTAACCTGGGGCCTCAGTTTAAGAAGGGTCTGCAATCCTTAAAGAAGTTTATAGAAAAAGCGCCCAATGCCGAGGAAGCCATGAAAAAGGTGGAGCATGTGGGCGGCGCAATGCCTTAATCTTTATGTAACCATAGGGGGTATTTATGAAAATAGGGATGATGATATTTTTAAGCGCGGGCCTGTTATGGGGACAAAGTTTTGTGGGTACGCAAAAAAGCCTTTCCTTTTCTCCGGAATGGGTTTCCGGGGAAGCGGGCGGTGTTTCCGCGGATAAAGTGGCCGCATGGGTTTTTAACAGGGATATTGAAACCGTGGCCGCTCTGTTGCAAAAAAAGAACCGGGATATAAAAGTAAGGGAAAACACGCTTTATTATTCCAATAATAAAATCCGTGTAAATACCACGGATAACGGGCGCAGGGCCTCGCATATTTTATGGATGGGCGAGGGGAAAAAATGGGTGTATACCATTTTATGGGATACCCGGGAATACATGAAGATGGATTGGGACAAGATGCAAAAAATGGCCGCCCGCATGAGCGACGCTCTTTCGGCCCAAATGGAAAAGATGGGGCCGATGCTTAAGAACCTGCCGCCGGAGGCCAGGGCGCGCATGGAAAAGATGTTTGGGAAAAAAACAAAAAAGGTCGTCGCGCCCGTTAAGGCTAACGGCCGGCGCACCGTGGCCGGCTTGAGCTGTGTTGAATATCGGGCGCGGACGGATGAAAAGCGCATGCAATACTGGATCACCATGGAAAAGCCCTTTGTGCGCAAGGCTTTTGAAGACATCAGCAAGATGATGACGGCCCTCTCCCGCGAAGAAGACAATCCCTGGGCTTCCCTGCCCTCCGGCTGGCCCGCTGCTCAAACCACCGTCAGCGCGGACGAGGTGCGGATGCAGGAGTTGATTTCCGTGGAGAATAAAACGCTGGATGAAAACCAGTTTCTACCGCCGGCGGGCTTTAAAGAGAAAAAAATGGATATGATTTTTGACAACTCCTTTGAAAAGATGGATTAAATTTACCGGGATGGACCATGGTACTCTCCACGATTGACTGGCTGATAATAGCCTCTTTTTTTCTTGTCTCCCTGATCATCGGTTTAATGGTTGCGGCCCGGGCCGGAAAAAACAGCAGCGAGTTTTTTCTTTCCGGCCGTAATATGCCCTGGTGGCTATTGGGGGTGTCCATGGTGGCCACCACCTTTTCCGCCGATACGCCCAATCTAGTGACCGATATTGTGCGTAACCACGGCGTTTCCGGAAACTGGCTGTGGTGGGCCTTTTTGCTGACGGGCATGCTGACGGTGTTTATCTATGCCCGTTTGTGGCGCCGCTCGGAGGTGTTGACCGACGTGGAGTTTTATGAACTGCGCTATTCGGGAAAACCCGCGGCCTTTTTGCGGGGGTTCCGCGCGCTCTATCTGGGCGTCTTCTTTAATGTGCTGATTATGGCCTCCGTGTCGCTGGCCGCTATTAAAATAGGCGGGGTGATGCTGGGACTCTCGCCGTTGACCACCATTCTGATCGCTTCATCGGTCACGGTGGCCTACAGCATGTTGGGGGGATTGCGCGGCGTGCTGATTACCGACTTTTTTCAGTTCATCATCGCCATGATCGGCAGTATCGGCGCGGCCTATGTGGTTGTAAACCTGCCTCAGGTGGGGGGGCTGGAGGCTCTTATCAGCCATCCGGCGGTGCGCCCCAAGATGGATTTTCTGCCGGATTTCAACAATACGGAAGCGTTGATGACCCTGCTGATTCTGCCCCTGGCCGTGCAGTGGTGGAGTGTATGGTATCCCGGAGCGGAACCTGGGGGCGGCGGGTACATCGCCCAGCGCATGCTTTCGGCAAAAAACGAAGATCACGCCCTGGGCGCCACGCTGCTGTTCAATGTGGCCCATTATGCCCTCAGGCCCTGGCCCTGGCTGTTGATCGCCCTGGCCTCGATCATCGTCTATCCCGACCTTTCGGCGCTACACCGGGCTTTTCCCGCCGTGGATATGCAGGTGCTTAAGGATGATTTGGCCTATCCCGCCATGCTTACCTTTTTGCCCGCCGGGCTGCTGGGGCTGGTGATCGCCTCCCTGATCGCCGCCTATATGTCCACGATCTCCACCCATCTTAACTGGGGCGCCTCCTATGTGGTCAACGATTTTTACAAGCGTTTTATAAAACCCCAAGCCCCGGAAAAGGAACTGGTGCGCATGGGCCGGCTGACCACCCTGGGCTTGATGATCCTGGCCGGTATTTTTGCTCTGCTGCTCAGCAACGCCCTGCAGGCTTTTAACATTTTATTGCAGGTGGGCGCCGGCACGGGGCTGTTGTTTATCCTGCGCTGGTTCTGGTGGCGCATCAACCCCTATAGTGAATTAACGGCCATGATCGTCTCCTTTCTTGTGGCGCTCTATTTCCAGTTTTTGCATCCTCTTCTTTTCGGCGCCGTGCCCTCATCCTCCTTTCAGTTGGTTTCCGGCGTGGCCTTTACCACCCTGTGCTGGCTGGCCGTTACTTATTTCACCGCTCCCTCGGAGGCAACGACTCTGCGCCGGTTTTATGAAAAGGTCCACCCCGGCGGTCCGGGTTGGAGGCGTTTTTTACAAAAGGAACACGGCGAAGGGTATTTGACGGGCTATGAACCCGGCGATTGGGATGTGCCCCGGGGCCTGCTGATGATGTTAACGGGGACCTTTACGGTGTACGCCAGTTTGTTTGCCACCGGTAAGTGGCTTTATGAAGAGACCCTGTGGGCCCTGTTGTTCACCGCCCTGGCGGTGGGCGGCGCGGGAGTGACGCTGTTCCTGTACGGAAGAAGGGCGGGGTCAGGCACCGGGACGGAAGATTAACTCTTTGATCCGGGCGCTCCACAGGGCATAGGCCCGCTCGTTCAGATGGATGTCGTCGGGCTGAAAGAGCCTCTCCCCCGCTTCCAGGGCCCTGTTGAACGGCGTGTGCAGATCCACATAGAAAAAACCGCGTTTTTTACTTTCATCCCGCAGAAAGCGGTTTACCGCCGCAACCCGTCCGCCGGCCTCCTCCCGCCAGCTTGCTCCCGTGGGCAGCAGGCTCTGAACCATCACCCGGGGGCAAAAATCCAGTTCTTCCAGCAGGCATTGATACTCTGAAAACATCCAGGCGTCATCCCGTCCGTCAAACAGATCATTGATGCCGATCATCAGCCAAAGTTGTTGTGGCCGGATTTTTTTACTCAGGTGGAGCCGTTCCCGCGCGCCGTCGATATGATCCCCGGAGATACCGTGGTTGACCAGGCCGGGCTTTTTAAGGAAACGGTTTAAGTCAAAGTGCTCGGTCAGCGAGTCTCCGAGGAAAACCACCGCCTCCGCCGGCGCCCGCCGCGCTTCCTTTTCCATCACCCGGCAGCGCTGCCGCCAATGGGCCGCGCGCATTTACAGGCCGGAGTTTTCCATGGAAAGCCGGTTGGAGATAGCCATCTCATCCTCGGCTTCCTGAATCATGCCCTTTTGTACATAAAGACGGGAAAGGGCCGTGTGGGCCAGGGGATCGCGGGGGTTGATGGCGATCCATTTCTGTACAATATCTATCGCCCGGGCAATTTCGCCCTGACGGTTCAGGCATTCGGCCAGGGCGCTGTAGGCGGCCTCAAATGTCTCATCCTCGCCGATGGCCTGCTCAAACAGTTTTTGAGCCTGATCATATTCCCGCCGGGCAAAATGTTGAAAGCCCTGGTTGAGTAATTCCTGTTTTCCCATATTATGGTTCTCCGGTATAGGATGGTAATATCCTGAAGGTTGATGTTTATTTTTAGTCATTAACGGTATCCGCCATCCGTATATTTCCGCTACGGATACGGTCTGTCCGCGGAATTTAAAAAAAAGCGTAACGGATTACCTGGTTTTATAGCTGTAAAGGGCGCATACGGAATCGCCCCGGGAAAGGCGCCGCATTTCCACAAGGGTTCCGCTAATCCGGCCCTCGGTCCGGCCATCGGGCGGAGAGGCGGTTTGGCCGATAAGCAAACGCCGCCGGGCGTC
>JALTKX010000196.1 GCA_027006055.1 Calditrichia bacterium
GTCCCTGTATGATCTGATCGTAAGCGGGCTTAAGGGCGTCGGGCCCCTCCTGCCCGAAACCGGAAATGGCGCAATAGATCAGTTTGGGATTGATGGCCTTCAGGGTATCATAGCCCAGGCCGAGACGCTTCATCACACCGGGACGGAAGTTTTCCACCACCACATCCGCGGTTTCCACCAGTTTTTTGAATATCTCCTTGGCCTTGTCGTTTTTCAGGTTGAGGGTAATGGATTTCTTGTTGGCGTTTTGCGCCAGAAAGCTGGTGCCCATCAACTGTTGATTGTATTCCGGTACGTTGCCCAGCTTACGGGCCAGATCGCCCCCTTTGGGGTTTTCCACCTTTATCACCTCCGCGCCCAGCAGGGCCAGGTGCAAGGTGGAAAAGGGACCGGAGAGTACGTTGGTCAAATCCAGCACGCGGATATTTTCGAGCATTTTCATGATGATAATGTCCCTTTACTTAATAAGCGAATGAAGAAGGTTTAAGCCGATTGCTCCCCGATGGGCCCGATTTTATAGACCATACCCGGCAGATCGCGCTCAAAAAAGCGGGCGCATTCCCGGGCGGAACCGATCAGAGCATCCAGCCGGATATCCTGCCGCTGCCCCATGCGTTGAAGCATGTGCACCAGGTCTTCGGTACAGACATTGCCACCGGCCACCGAGGTGAAGGGGCAGCCGCCCAGTCCGGCCAGGGATGACTCCAGGGTGGTTACGCCGCTTTGCATGGCCGCGTAACTGTTGGCGATGGCCATGCCGTAGGTATTATGGAAATGGGCTGTAAGCTCGGCATCCGCGGAAAGTTGCCGTACGCTTTCAAAAAGATCGCGTACCTGATCCGGATTGGCGTGCCCGGCTGTATCGGCCAGACTGATGTTGTCGAAGCCGGCTTCGAGATAAGCGTCCACGATATGCAGCACGCGCTTCTTGTCGATGGCTCCCTCATAGCCGCAGCCGAAGGCGGACTGCACGGAAAGCTGTACCTGCTTACCGGCTTCCAGGGTTTGACGGGCAATATTGAGGATGCGTTCCAGAGCCTCGTCGGTGGTCATGCGCGTGTTTTTCATGCTATGGGTTTCGCTGGCGGAAACGCCCATGCAAAACATATCCACGCCGCAGGCCATGCCGCGTTCAAAGCCCCGTTCATTCAACACCAGGCCCGATAACACCACACCGTCGGGTTTGTTTTCCGGACGGTTATAGTGCCGAAACAGGGTATCGGTGTCGGCCATCTGCGGCACATATTTCGGGTGCACAAAGGAGCCGATTTGAATGATATCCACGCCGGAAGCAATGAGTTTGTCGATCCATTGAATTTTCACTTCCGTGGGAACGGTGACTTCTTCCATTTGCAGACCGTCGCGCGGTCCCACTTCATGAATCTTAATATTAGGCATAATCTTCCGTTTCCACAAGGTTTACTTTCCAGTGCTCGTCTATCCACAGGCCGATAATCGGCAAATCGGGATAGTGTTGTTTCAGGAAATGTATGGTCGCCTTTATTTGTTTAATCTGTTCATCCTTGGGCACGGGGTTTCCGGCGCAGTCATGATGGCCGAATACGCCCAGGCCGTGGGAATTATGCACATTAACCGATGTGTTGATGCGGTTTAGAATAGACTGCACCAATTTCGGTTCGGTTTGGTTGGCCAGAATATTGATCGGTCCGGCCTCGGTGATGGTATCCACATACTCCACGCCGAAATGTTGTTGCAGATAGCGGATACCGGGTAGTTGAATACGGCCGTCCATACAGGTGACGGCCGTACAAAACGAGCGATACATTATAAACTCCGGGCTACGGCTTCCGCCACTTCCAGGGTTGTGTTGTTGCCGCCCATGTCATAGGTCTTAACCTTACCTTCTTTGATAACCGCGGCGATGGCGTTCTCAAGCTTTACAGCCATCTCCTTTTCGCCCAGCCAGTCCAGCATCAGCTTGGAAGTGAGCAGCATGGCCATGGGGTTCACCTTATACTTGCCGGCATATTTCGGGGCGCTGCCATGGGTGGGCTCAAAAACGGCATAGTTATCACCAATGTTGCCGCTGGAGGCAAAACCGAGTCCACCAACCAGTTGCGCGGCCAGATCGGAAAGGATATCGCCAAACATATTTTCGGCCACCATCACACCGTAATCCATGGGGTTCTTAACCAGCCACATGGCCTGGGCGTCGATGTTGGTTTCCCAAAGCTCAATGCCGGGATAGTTTTTAGCCACTTCACGGGCGGTGCGGATCATCAGGCCGCCGGTTTCGCGCAGCACATTGGGCTTATCCACCACGGTCACGCTTTTATAGCCGTGCGTCCTGGCATATTCAAAGGCCTGGGTAACGATGTTGCTACACTTTTGACGGCTCATGATGCGCGTGGAGATAGCCAGGTTTTCCAGGCCATAGGCTTCAAATTTTTTCATCTTAGGATGGTTTTTGGCCAGAACGTCGTATACTTCCCGAGGTATGGGATGAAACTCGACCCCGCCATACATGCCTTCGGTGTTTTCACGGAAGACCACCAGGTCGATACCCTCCTTAAGGTTCAGCGGATTGCCGGGATAGGCCTTGCAGGGGCGCAGGTTGGTGTGCAGGTTAAAATGCTGACGCAGGCGCACGATGGGTGAAAAATAAACCAGACCCTTATCCTTTAAATGAGCATCCAGTTCCTCGGCGGCTTCTTCCTTGGGCTTGGATGTAATGGCGCCAAAAAGAGCGGCGTCGGTATCTTTCATCATCTCGGTGGTGCGCTCGGGAAGGGGGTCCCCCTCGTGTTTCCAGAACTCCCAGCCGATATCGCCGTGAATATATTCGGCGTCAAACTTTAATGCGTCTAATACAAGGCGCGCGGCCTCCATAACGTCGTTACCCACACCGTCGCCCGGTAACCAGGCTATTTTGTATTTGGCCATGAAAAAACTCCTTAGGGATTGTGTTATCTGAAGTTACTGTCCTTTTTTAAATCGCACAGCCTAAAGCAAACCCCTGCTTTAAACGTGGTGCAGTTCGGACAAATATACAAAATATTTTTTTACAAAAACCGAGAATCCGCACAACATCAGCCGGATTTTTGCAAATGTAGGGGCAGAGGTTTAATTTACATTCCGATATAAAATTTAAAGCGGGATAAGGTGTTTTATGGATATATGGCTTAAAAAACTTCTCTGGCCGGGACATTGGATAAAAGCGGCTCGCTATTCGGGAGGCGGAACGCCCTCCCGCTCTCAGGCCGATCCGCAATTACAGTTATATGATCGCATTCTGCAGACGGATTTTTTGCATTACGGCTATTTTGACGATCCGCATATGCCCGGAGATGAAATAAGTCTGGCCGATATTAAAAGGGCGCAACGCCGCTATGCCGAACTTATTATCGGGCAGATGAGCATTCCTTCCGGGGGCGAAGTGCTGGATGTGGGATGCGGCATGGGGGGACTGTTGGCGATGATTACGGAAAGGGGCTACCGGGTTACGGGGCTTACCCCGGATAAAAACCAGATTGCGTACATTAAGGAAAAGTATGACAAAACCCCTTTGATACATGCCCGTTTTCAGGATATCGTAGCCAACGATCATAAAAAAAAATACGATTCGGTCATTTTTTCGGAGTCCTTGCAATATATTGATCTGCCCACGGCCCTGCGGCATGTGGACATAATTCTCAAAGAAAAGGGCGAGCTTATTATTGTGGACTATTTCCGCGTAGACGAAGCCCATGAAAAGTCGGGTCATGTTTGGCCGGATTTTGAAGCTGAAATAAAAAAAAGAGGTTTTGCCGTACGTTTTAAAAAGGATATCACGGATAATATAAGACCCACGCTGACCTTTGCTTTTTATTGGAGCACCCATATCGGCCTGCCGTTGTATGAATTTATAAAACTAAAACTTGAGCATAAGCATCCGGGTAAATATTATTTTGTGCGGGAGCTGTTTGAAAAATGGGATGGGAAAATAGAATCCAATATAAAAACCATAGACCCGGAGTACTTTTGCCGTCAAAAACGCTATTATTTACTAAAACTTACACGAGAGGCGTAGTTTTACAACTCGCGGATTACGGTGACGACTTTTCCTAAAACGGTAAAATCCGGGGTTTGTTTTTCCACAATCAGG
>JALTKX010000197.1 GCA_027006055.1 Calditrichia bacterium
TGAGGCGCTATCATGAGGGCACCATTGCCGTCAGGCGCGGTATGTGGGTGGGGGTGATTGTCTATGTGGCCATGGTCATCTCCGTCATCAACAGTTGGGACCCCTGGGGCAACGGCAACAATATCGGCATCATCAGCCGTTATTATATTAAGTGGATTCTGCTGGGCATGCAGATGATCATCAGCTATGTATATGTTTTCATCAACATCTTCACCGCCTGGTCGGCCAGCGAGCTGGATATCGGCGATAAGCGCGCGCAATGGATGTCCGGCATCGACAGCCTGTTTGCCGGAAAGCTCCTTACGCGGAACGTGGGTCGCGAACTGCCCCTGGGTCTGGCCTTTGGCGCCATTCTGTTCGGTATGGTTCACCTGGTCATCTATCTGCTTAACCAATGGGGACTGGGCCATCCGCTGATGCCGCGCGGCGTGGATATATACAACAGCTACTGGCCTTTGCTGGCCATGCTGACCGCGGCCCTGTATGCCATCTTTTTTCATGATGTGGTTTTCCGCAAGTTTCTGATCAGCTATCTTTACCGCCTGAGCGGCTCGCCCTTTACGGCAATAGGACTTTCGGCCCTTGTTGCCTCTCTGTCGGCTATCTTTTTCAGCAGTATGTTTGATATCTGGCCTTCCTACTATACCCTGTTGCCCTATCTGGCCATCGGCCTGGTTCAGGGCTGGATATTCTGGCATTACGGCCTGCTGGCGGCCATGTCCTCCAGCTTTTCCATGCAGGTATTGATGGCCGGCGGCAGCTTATGGGTTACCGGTAACAGCAGCTATCTCTTCTCCGTCTATGTATCCTTTTTTATCTTGATCGCCCTGGCCGCCGCCGGATTGTACGCCCTCTATTTCGGCAAAACGTTCCGCATGGAGCAAAAAAGCGAACCGGAACATATCCGGCGCATCAAGGAGCGCACGCGCATGCAAAAGGAACTGGAGATTGCCCGGCGGGTGCAACTGGGCCTGCTGCCGCGCGAGGAGCCGCGCTTGCCCGGATTTGAGCTTTCCGGCATTTGTAAACCGGCGCTGGAGGTGGGCGGCGATTATTTTGATTTTATCCGCTTACAGGACGGCAAACTGGGCATTGCCATTGCCGATGTTTCCGGCAAGGGGGTGCCCGCGGCCATTTATATGACCCTGACCAAGGGTATTCTGCAATCCCACGCCGAGGCGACCCTGTCGCCGAAATCGGTGTTGACCAAGGTCAACAGTCTGATGTACCGCACCATAGAGCGCTCCTGGTTTGTAAGCATGTTTTACGCCGTGCTCGATCCCGAAAACCGCAGGTTGCGTTATGCCCGCGCCGGCCATAATCCGGCCATCCTGCTCAGCGACGGCAGCCATGACCCGCAACTCCTTCAATCCCACGGTATCGGCCTGGGACTGGAACAGGGCCCCATCTTCGAAAAAACCCTGGCCGAGGGTGAAATTCAACTGCGCACCGGCCAAACGCTTATTTTTTATACCGACGGTTTTACCGAAGCGATGAATGAAAATAACGAGGAATACGGGGAAGAGCGTTTTATCCGCTTTTTGCATGAAAACAGCGGCCTGAGCGCGGCGGCCACCATTCGCAAGGCCCTGGCCGAGATCGAACGCTTTGCCGGCAACGCGCCGCAGCATGATGACATGACCATGGTGGTTTTAAGGGTCAGCCGGTAACATTTATCCATCACATAGGGAACCGTGCATGAACATACATGAAAAAATCAACTATCTGGAACTGCCGTCCGGGGATATGGAAGCCACCAAGGCCTTCTTCGTCCGCGCTTTCGGCTGGAGTTTTACGGACTACGGCCCCGGATACACCGCCTTTGACCATCAGGGTCTGGAAGGTGGTTTTTATAAGGCGGACCTAGTCGCTGCCCCGGAAAACGGCGCGGCGCTGATTATTTTTTACAGTGCCCGGCTGGAAGAGACCCGGGAGAAAATCATCAAGGCCGGCGGAAAGATCACCAGGGCCATATTTACCTTTCCCGGTGGGCGCCGCTTCCATTTTCGCGATCCGGGAGGAAACGAGTTCGCCGTCTGGTCGGACAAGTAACGGAGTATTTATCCGTTTCTTATTCCCGTAAAATAAAATGAGAGGTGGAAGAAAGGGCGAAAACCGTTCAGGCTAAACGTGACGACTAAGGTCGTCTTTTACCGCAACGCCGCCTTCCGCGTGTCCCGCTTTTCCGAAGCACGCCGGTATTGCTGCTCACCGGCCGGATCTATCCGATACGCTTTTAATCTTTTCCCGTGGTTTTCAACTAAAGTATGGCAAGAGTCAAATACTTTCCTTAAAATGGAATACTGAGTATTTTTCCTTCAAAATCCAATGAAAGGATATCCATGTTTAAGAAAATCATAATCTGTCTGGGTATTCCGCTTTTACTCATTATCGGCTCATGTGATACTTCAAATCAAAAGACCATTAAAACGGTAAACGTAAACTTTTCGAACGATCAAACTCCCGGGGATCAGCTATCAGGCACGGATACAATACCCACGATAAATGTAGCGGTTTCGGCAATCATTTCTCCCAGGGAGACGTTTAAATATTATAAAGAGCTTTTTGACTTTATTTCCAGGAAAACCGGCTATAAAATTGTTTTCAAACAAAGAAAAACATATCAGGAAGTCAATCTGATGCTCCGTGAAAGTCAGGTTGACGTGGCCTTTGTCTGTTCGGGCGCCTATGTAAAAGAAAAGGATGTAAGCGATATTGAATTGCTGGTTGTACCCGTATGTAACGGTCAGCCCTATTATAATGCTTATGTAATCGTCAATAAGGATTTAAATATAACAACATTCCCTCAGCTTAGGGGCCATTCCTTTGCTTATACGGACCCTCTTTCAAATACGGGGAAGTTTTACATCGATAAACGGCTCTCGCAGCTTAATGAAATCAGTTCCAGCTTTTTCAGTAAAACCGTTTTTACCCATGCTCATGACATTTCCATGCAACTGGTTTCCAACAAAATCATCGATGGCGCCAGTGTGGATGGTTTGATTTTTGAATATCTTGCCAAAAAGTATCCGCAAAGGGTAGAAAACCTGCGTGTAATAGAAAAATCGGAAAGTTTTGGCATTCCCCCGGTGGTAGTACCCAAAAATATCGACCCGATATTAAGAAAAAGATTGAAAGATATTTTTCTTAATATGCATGAAATCCCGGAGGGAAAGAAAATTTTACAGAAAATCATGATTGACCGGTTTATTGAAGGTAATGATGACTCCTATAACAGCATAAGACGCATGTTGGCGGAATATGAGAGATAAACATACGCTCAATCTTTTCTGGAAATTTGTTATTGCCCTTGTAAGCATTGTTGCTGTATTTGGCGGTATTAACCTCTACCTCATAAACTATGCCCTGTATGAAACATTTGAGCAGGAATTGACCCGTCATGGGACGAGTACGGCAAGGAGCATAAGCGAACGCTGCATAGACCCGATTGTGTATGAGGATCTGGCGGCGCTTAACCGGGTAGTCACGGACCAGAAAAGTATCGACTCGACCATTGCTTATATTTTTATCACAGACAGTCAAAATAAGGTTTTGGCCCATACCTTTAATTCATTCGTGCCCTTTCAATTACTTAGGGCAAACCCATTGGCACCCGACCAATCCATTTCCATCGTAAAAATTAAAAAAAATGAACATCCCGCTTCTGTTATCCGCGACATTGCCGTACCCATTTTAGACGGAAGTATCGGCGTTGTGCGGATTGGTTTTTGGGAAAACAGTTTTTTAGAAAACAGCAGGCAAACATCAAGACTTTTTGTTTTAATGGTTATTATTTTTCTTATAATCGGTATTTTGGGGGTCTTTTTCTTCTCATATATCATAACAGCCCCTATTAATAAAATCAATCAGGCGGCATCCAGGATAGAGCTGGGCACATTAAAGCCGGAAGCGGAAGACCTTAGCGGCCATATCATGGATATGAAAATTATAAAATGGAAAAATATCTTTCATTTTAAAGATGAGATTGATGACCTGATGGTCAGTTTTAATGAAATGATCCTGCGTTTAAAAAAGGCATATTCCGATTTACAAAAAACCCAGAATTCGCTTTTTCAATCCGAAAAAATGGCTTCATTAGGCACACTGTCCGCCGGCCTGGCACATGAAATAAACAACCCCATTGCCGGTATGAAAAACTGCCTGCGTCGTTTAAAGGAATCTCCGGAAAAAATGAAACAGAATATTTTGTATTTGGAGATGATGGAACAGGCGGTAAATAAAATAGAAACCGTTGTCGGCGGCTTATTGAATTTTAGCCGTAAACCGGACATTCAATTTAAAAAAATAAATCTGAATGATCTTATAGAAAATGTTATTGTACTGATAGGGTATCGTTTGGAAAAAACAAGAATCGGTATCCACAAAAATTTTGGCGCCTCCGACAACATGATTACAGCCAGCCCCAATCATCTGGAGCAGGTATTTTTAAACTTATTGCTAAACAGTATTGACGCCATCGAAGAACACTATCAGGAAGACAGTAATTTTTACGGCGAGATTCATATTTCCATTACCCGGGAGGCCAAACACTATAAAATCGTTGTTTCCGATAACGGCGGCGGCGTTTCCGAAAGTGACAGGCAGGAAATATTCGATCCTTTTTATACGAAGAAAAAACTTCATCAGGGCACCGGACTGGGTTTGGCCGTTTGCTTTGGCATCGTAGAACAGCACGGGGGTGAAATTAGCGCGGAAAACAATTCCATTGGCGGCCTGGACATTATCTTTACCTTACATATTGAACAATAAGGACGACATAAAATGAATAAAATATGGATTGTCGAAGACGAAAAAATTGTCCGGGTAACCCTGGCCGACGACTTAAAAGACGCGGGATATGACGTTCAGGATTTTGATCATCCGGCAAAGGTATTAAATGAGCTTAAGCAGGGGTGTCCGTCCCTTTTGATTACCGATTTAAAAATGCCCGGCATGGACGGCTTGCAGTTACTAAGAAAGGTAAAGGAAATCAATGCGGACATTGAGGTTATAGTAATGACGGCATACGGCACCATCGAAAACGCGGTGCAAGCCATGAAATGTGGCGCGTTCAATTATATTACCAAACCCTTTTCCAAGGAAGAGCTGCTCATTCTGGTGGAAAATGTCCAAAAAATCGTATCACTAAAAAAGGAAAACAGGTTTTTAAAAGCGCATATTAAGGATGATTATGACTTTAAAACTTTTATTGGAGAATCCGAATCGACAAAAAAACTTTTTGAGCTGATCCGCCTTGTAGCGGAAAAAGACAGCACGGTTTTGTTAACCGGAGAAACGGGAAGCGGCAAAGAACTCATAACCAATATCATCCACTTCAACAGCCGTCGCGGGAACCGGCCGTTAATAAAAGTCAGTTGTGCCATATTATCAAAGGATATTTTTGAAAGCGAGCTTTTCGGACATGTAAAAGGGGCATTTACCGGCGCGGACAAAAGTAAGCCGGGGCGATTTGAACTGGCCGATGGCGGAACCCTTTATCTGGATGATATTGATGATATTCCTCTTCCATTGCAGGTTAAATTGCTGCGGGCCATTGAAGAGCGCGAAGTGGAACGGGTAGGCAGCGCTGAAACCATACCGGTTGATGTACGGCTTATTGCCTCTACTAAAAAGGATTTACTGGAGCTGAGCAGACAGGGGAAATTTCGCGAAGATTTATATTATCGCTTGAATGTATTCCCCATTAAACTCCCGCCGTTAAGAGAAAGAAGAAGCGATATCATCACCATTTTGAAATATTATATTGAAAAATATTCAGGCAACAAATCCATAGAAATCACCCCGGAAGCAAAACGGATATTGATGGACTATGACTGGCCCGGCAATGTACGGGAACTGCGAAACGTGGCTGAACGGCTGGTTCTGTTTACACGGAACAACCGCATAGACGAAAAAATCATCCCGGAAGAGATTCTTACGGGCAGAAAACAATCTCCGTCTGTTAACACCGGACACAAATCATTGCACCGGATACTTAGCGAGGTTGAGGTTTCAGTTATAAAGGACGCCCTGGCAAAAACGCACTACAGAATAAGTGACGCCGCCCGGCTTTTAGACATTCCGAATTCAACACTTTCCTCTAAAATGAAAAAATACGGCATACACTGACGTTCTCCCGCTGCTTTTTTAACGAAAAGCTGAAATTTTTACGAAAGCTCGTTAAATCTCCCTCGTAAAAACTTCATTATCCATATGTTTTTTATGGGTCTACCCCCTCTTTAGTTCATAAATAACAACTGTTTACACAAATAAACCTCTTCCCGTTCTTTCACTGGCATGGCCCTTGCCATAATAAGGTTGTCAACAAAAACCTTAACCCTAAAGAAGGTTCTGTCCCGTGGAAAAAGTTTTACACTCTTTACCGCCATTCTTTTTACTTCCTCGGGTATGCCCCCCGCGCGGCATACTCCCGGATAAAAACAGCATGGGAAAACATTTTCTTACCAGCGTTTTCCGTTGGCACGGGCCGGTGAGAGGCTTACCCCGCGTCACCCTTGAAGTTAAAAAAGGATTTAAATCCATAAACAACTCAAACACTTCCACATCACAATACAAAGAAGGAGATTTATAATGAAACAGATTATTGTTTCTCTTTTAGGATTGATTCTATTTTCAACAAATGTCTGGAGCCAGGAGAATGGCAAAATCAGCGGCTATATCTTTGGTGATCTCTACTACATGGCCGCAAACCATAACAAGGAAATAGAAGGCAACAACGGTGTTTGGATTCGTCGTGTTTATTTAACCTATGACAAGGGGCTAAGCGAGGAATTTTCCATGCGTTTGCGGCTGGAAATGAATACGGCCGGAGACTTTACCTCCAAAAGCAAAATGACCCCCGCCGTTAAAGATGCCTACCTGAAATGGAAAAAAGGCCGTCACAGCGTCTATCTCGGCATATCTCCAACGCCCACCTGGAGCGTAGTGGAAAAAGTGTGGGGATATCGCTCGGTTGAAAAAACACCGCTTGATTTACAAAAATTCGGTTCGTCCAGGGATTTCGGACTGGCGGCCAAGGGCAGTTTCGACGAAGATAAGGTTTTCAACTATCACATCCAGATTGCCAACGGTAACAGCAACAGCTCGGAAACCAACAAAGGTAAAAAATACATGCTAAGCCTAACGGCAAAAACCAAGGGAGGGTTTATTGTAGAAGGATACGTTGATTATGATGAACGGCCCGAACACTCCAGCCGCACGACCCTGCAGGGTTTTGCCGCCTACCAGAGCAAAAGTTATCGTTTTGGCCTGCAACTTGCCCAGCAGAACAGGCAGGTTAAGGGAGAAAACGACGCGCAGTTCAGGATTGCCTCGGCCTTTGCAACGGCAAAATTCACCGAAACCACTTCCGCCTACGCCCGAATAGACCGTACTTTTGAGGCAAACTCCTCAGGAGAGAAAATATCTTACATCCCCTTTGATAAAACGGCTCCGTCAACTTTTATCGTTGCCGGGCTGGATTTTACGCCCATTAAAAACGTGCACCTGATGCCCAATATCGAAGCCATTACCTACGGGGAAAATGACGCGGGTCTGACGCCTGATTCGGATATCATCCCCAGACTATCATTTTATTTTAAGTTTTAAGTAAAGGGGAACACAATGGACACACCGAAAAAAAACAGCAGAAGAGAATTTTTAACAAAGTTTAGCGTGGCCGCCCTGGCGGGGGCCACGCTAAGCCCCTTGTTTTCAAAAGAACAGGATACGGAAAGCGATGCTGTTGAAGTCAGGAATTTTACGGAAAGCATTGAGAGCCTGTTGGGAGGGGATTACACCAATATCAAATTGAAGATGCAGGATGATGTTCGCCGGGCCCTAAAAAAACCCGTCGACCAACGCCGTTGGGGAATGGCTATTGACCTGCGCAAATGCGTGGGCTGCAATGCCTGTACGGTAGCCTGCATATCCGAAAATGCCCTGCCACCGGGAGTGGTCTACCGGCCTGTTATTAAAGAAGAAATCGGAACCTACCCCAATGTTTCCAAAAGAAACCTTCCCAAGCCCTGCATGCACTGTGAGGAGCCTCCCTGTACGGAGGTATGTCCGGTGGGCGCCACCTATAAAAGAAAAGACGGTATCGTTGTGGTGGACTATGAAACCTGTATTGGCTGCCGCTACTGCATGACAGCCTGTCCCTACGAACACAGAATGTTTGATTTTGGCGAAAAATACGGAGACGGTTTGCCTTTTCCCGCAAAATATGATGAGAGACCATCGTTTGAATATGAAAAAGAGTGGAAACGGGATAAACCCGAAGAATCCCCTATTGGCAATGTGCGGAAATGTACTTTTTGTCTCCACCGCCTGGAAGAAGGCCTGTTGCCACAGTGCCTTACCACATGCATTGCCGGCGCGAATTATTTTGGCGACCTGAACGATCCCGACAGTGTCATCGCAAAAATTGTAAGCCGGCTAAACGTGACGGTTTTGAAAAAAGAAATGGGAACCAAACCTAAAGTGTATTACATCATTTAAAAGGCGGTCAAAATGAAAAAACTCTTCTATGTATTATGGATTATAGGGTTGCTGCTTGGTGGTATCGGCGTATTTCAGCGCCTTACGACGGGTCACCTGCTGGCCGGTTACGGCAGCCGTGTTGTTTGGGGATTATGGGTGGCCATGTATATCTATTTCATCGGCCTTTCCGCGGGGGCTTTCCTGCTTTCATCCCTGGTTTATGTATTTAGGATAAAAATGTTTGAAAAGGTCGGTAAGCTGGCCCTGGTCACCGCCCTGATAACGCTGGTATGCGCCCTGCTGGCCATTTGGTTTGATCTGGGGCATATGTGGCGCGCCTATGAGGTCATTACCCGGCCCAACCTTCCGTCATCCATGATGGCCTGGATGATATGGTTATATACGGCCTATTTTATTCTTCTGCTTGCCGAAACTTTTTATGCGTTTAAGCTGGAAAACAATAATGATTCCGCCCAAAAAGAAGCGCTTAGCAAAAAACTACGTCTTTTGGGAAGTATCGGTATCCCTCTGGCCATAGCCTTCCACGGTGGCGTCGGCGCTCTTTTTGGCGTGGTATCGTCAAATCCCATGTGGCACAGCGCCTTAACGCCCATCTTCTTTCTGGTTGGCGCCATTGCCTCCGGCAGCGCGCTTTTCACCATGATCGTTGCCTTCTTTTGGGAAGAGCGCAACAGTGCTTATTTTGATGAGATGATGCAGCTACTGGCAAAGATCGTACTGATATCGGTATTGTTCGATCTCCTTTTGGAATGGGCCGAACTTTCCATCGCCTTGTGGATGGGTTCGCCCGAACATACTTTCGGATACAGGGAAATGCTTTTTGGCGAATATTGGTATGTTTTTTGGATTCTTCACATACTGCTGGGAGTGATGGTGCCCGTATTTTTGCTGGCAACCCGGAAAAAACCCTTTGCCATTGGCCTGGCCTCTTTACTGGTTGTGTTTACCTTTATCGGAGTTCGTCTGAATATTGTTATTCCGGGATTGGTGACGGAAAAAATTCATGGAGAAGCGACAGCCTACATACATCCCAGGCTTTCCTATCACTATTTCCCAAGCTCGATGGAGTGGCTGGTGGCTATTTTTATTGTCTCCGTCGGTATTGGGTTGTTTGTTATAGGCAACCGCTACCTTAAGCTGACTCAACCGAAGCATTCTCTAAATTCATAAAAGTGGGATTTTAGATATGAAAAATATAAAAGAAAATACGATTTCCAGGAGAAACTTTGTAAAAAGCGTCGCCCTGGTAGGCGCCGTTTCGGGAGCCTCGTTTTCCGGCTTTAGCATTCTTAATGCCATGACGCCGGAAGAACGGAAAAAATTTGTGTACGAAATTCAAAAGCCTGAACATGCCATTTACTCGGCCTGCCTTCAGTGCCATAACGCCTGCACCATCAAGGGAAAAACCTACAAGGGCGTTTTGGGTAAAATAGATGGCAACCCTTATGGGCCGCAAACCATGCTGCCTCATATCGATTACAAGTCATCATCCACAAGCGCCGCGGCCGTGGATGGCAAGGTTTGCCCCAAGGGACAGGCCGGCATACAAACCGAATATGATCCCTACAGAATAAAAAAAGTGCTGAAAAGAAAAGGGAAGCGTGGCGAAAACAAATGGGAAACCATCGATTTTAATAAAGCCATCGATGAGATTGTCAATGGCGGTAATTTATTTGGCGAGGGCAATGTGAAGGGGCTCAAGGACGTTCTTGTCCTTAGAGACGCGGCGCTTTCCAAAAAAATGGCTGATGACGCGAAAAAGTTCGGCGAGGGCAAGCTTCCGCTGAACAGCTTTAAGGCTAAATACCGCGCCCACCTGAATAAACTGATCGATCCCGATCATCCCGATCTTGGCCCCAAAAACAATAAGTTTGTTATGATGTGCGGTCGCATTGAGCATGGACGAAAGGAACTGGGTAAGCGTTTCACCCATGGCGCCGCCGGCTCCTCCAACTTTTTTGAACATACCTCCATTTGCGAACAATCACATCATATTGGCTATAAGGAAGTAACCAATCAATGGGTGGTTAAGGACGGCAAGGGAAAATGGACCGGTGGCAAAACCCACCTTAAGCCCGATTTCCTGCATTCGGAATTTGTGATCTTTTTCGGAACCGGCGCCTTTGAGGCAAACTTCGGCAAGACATCCATGGCCCAAAAAGTAACCGATTCCCTGATTGAACGTAACTTTAAAATGGCTGTTGTCGATCCGCGCATGTCGCAAACGGCCGCCAAGGCCAACTGGTGGGTGCCTGTGCGCCCAAGCACGGACGCCGCATTTGCCTGGGGTATGATCCGCTGGATTATTGAGAACGAACGGTTCGACATGAACCATCTGGGCAACAGCAATTATGCCGCGGCCAGGGCCAAAAAGGAAACGACAATAACCGACGCCACCTTATTGGTTAAAATCGAAAACGGTCATCCGGTGGCCTTCCTCCGACCCGACGAGATAGGTATTGGCAAAAAGACCGATTTTGTTACCATGGTCAAGGGTAAGCCGGTTAGCGTGGACCTGCACGGTAGCCGCCCTGTTTATGGCGACCTTCTCACCGATACAACCATCAGGGGCATACGGGTTAAATCGGCCTTTCAGTTGATTGTTGATGAAGCGATGAGCAAGCCGCTGGTGGAGTGGGCGCGCATATGCGGTATCAATGTCAACCTGATCATCGAATTGGCCCGGGAATTTACCTCCCATGGAAAAAAAGCGGGCGTGGAGTTTTACCGCGGTCCGGTTCAACATACCAACGGTTATTACAATGCCGTGTCACTTATCTATCTGAATATGCTTATCGGCAATACCGACTGGCTGGGCGGCATGCAAAAAGGCGGGGGCCACTGGCATGAAGACGGCAGCCATCATGGGGTATTTGATGTAAAGAAAAAAAATCATCCCGGAAAGCTGACATCCTTTGGGCCTCCGGTAACCCGCGAAAAAAGCCGATATGAAAAGACTTCCCTGTTCAGGGAACAAGGTTACCCGGCAAAAAGGAACTGGTATCCTCATTCAGGCAATATCTATCAGGAAGTTCTTGCCTCCGGTGAAGACGGTTACCCGTACGGCATTGATTTCCTGTTCCTTCATAAAGGTACTCCCCTGCTCTCAATGCCCGGCGGCAACAGAGCCATTGAGTATGTCAGCAATCCTAAAAAGCTGCCCCTTTTTATTGCCTGTGATATTATCATAGGTGAATCTTCCATGTACGCGGACTATATCTTTCCCGATACCACTTACATGGAAAGATGGGGCACGCCACACACAACGCCGGACGTTGCCCATAAAGCCAGCAAGGTGCGTCAACCCATCGTCCCCTCTCTTACCGATATGGTAACGATTAACGGTGAAAAGATGCCCATAAATCTGGAAGCTGTTTATATAGCGATTGCCGACCGTCTCGGTTTGAGCGGATTCGGTGAAAATGCCTTTGATAACGGTCTGGCATTAAAAAGACCGGAAGACTGGTATTTGAAACTGGTGGCCAATATCGCCGTTGAATCCGGCGGCGTGCCGGAGGCTTCCGATAAAGAGATCGAAATATTCACCCGGGCCCGAAGTCACTTTCCAAAGGAGTATTTCAGCCTGCGGCGTTACCTTCAGGCCCTGGGCGGCGATGAAAAACTGCTAAAAAAAGTTATCTATGTGCTTAATCGCGGCGGACGCTTTGAAGATTATGCCTCTGCCTTTGCCGCGGCTCCCTATAACAAGGGACAACTTAAAGGATTTTTAAAATTCTTTGTGGAGCATGTGGCTCAAAGTAAAAATGCGATGACCGGAAAGAATTATTCCGGAATAGGCATCTATGAACCTATCCGCCAAATGGACGGAAAGAAAACGGGCTTTGAAAAGCTGGAGGGTAATGAGCTGAGGATGAGTACCTTTAAGGAAGTTTTCGGCGGACAATCCCGAACCATAGGTAATTATTGGACGCAGCTTTCCCTAAACCCGGAGAACGTTCTGTACATCAACGCCAGGGATGCCCAACGGTTTGACGTTAAGGAAGGAGAATGGGTGACCATTAAATCTTCTTCCAACCCTAAGGGGCAGATAGACCTAAACAACGGACACATTGTTCAGGTCAAGGCCCGGGCGCGTTTAATCCAGGGTATTCGTCCGGGAACGGTTACCATGTCCTGGCATTTTGGCCATTGGGCATATGGTTCCAGCGATGTGGAAATAGACGGTACAATTATTCCCGGTGATGAAAGAAGAAAAGACTCTGCCTGTCCCAACCCGGTGCTGGCCATTGACAATTCATTGAAGAATATGTGCCTGACCGATCCGATAGGTGGCAGTTCATCCTATTTTGACACCAAGGTTACCATTTCAAAAATATAGCACCTCTTAACCGGGGAGAGGCCCAGGGCCTTTCCCCGTATTTTAGGAATCATAACCATGAAACTTTTTTACCTGGGGCTTTTGTTTGTTGCCCTTTCCTGCGGCGTGGATAGCACGAATAATGGAGCCGTTCCGGGCGTTAACACGCTTTCGGCCGGGCAAGTAAACACTGTAATCGAAATAGAACCCGAAGAGCTTCTTAAGCTGCTAAAGTATGATAAAAATGCCTTTGTGGTTGATGTCCGCCCGCCAACGGAAAAGAGCCGTTCTTGCAAATTAATCAAAGGCTACCAACATATCAGGGACTCCCTTATCTACCGGGATCCGGAGGTACTGCCCAAGGGTAAAACCATCGTCCTGCTTTCACGCACGGGAAAAAGAAGCCGGAAAGTGGCCCGATTTTTATCCCGCCATGGATACGCCGTATATAACTTGAAAAATGGTATGGACGGTTATTGGGCCTGGAGGGAAAAAGTGATAAGAGCGAAGCTTAAAATTTACTCCAAAGAGATAGATGTCATCGAGTTATACGCGGATGATTTCGGTTGTTAAGTTGTCGTTTTCTTTTTCAGGTAAACCTACACCTTGTCCTTGAGACAGCCTGTAATGTTTACCCTGGGGAAACCGGGAGAAGAAAAATATTTTCAGGATTCAATATCCGGCGTTTCCACGTTTGGCATTTTATAATTTTAGTACAATTTATTGTGCTTTGTATCCGGTTGAGAAAGAATTTTTATCAAATAAAACCGCATTATTTAATTAAGATACGTTGTAAATTCTGGTATCTGAGAAATAAATGAATGGCCCGGACTTTCCGCCAATTCCGGGATAATTGTATTGAATTACAAAAGGTTGTTGCTTATTATAGGCAATAAAATTTAGGTTACAAAAGCAAAGTGAATCAAACAGGCCTGTTTCAAAAGCCGATCGGACAGCGTTAGATATTGCTCTGAAGGTTCTGCTTTTTAGCGTAACCGCTAACAAAGACCCTTTGGGCGTTTTTCCCGGAGGCGGACCTTCCCGATTGTTATAAACCTTACCGCCCGGTGATTTTTTTAAGGAGAAGACCATGCGCCTTGTCAGGCTGTTACCTTTCATCCTGCTTTTTTTAAATTTGTCCTGCTCAAAATCCTCTCTTTATGAAATTTACACTCTTTTTAATCCCAAACTTAAAGCCGCTAAAAACCGTATTGAAGAATCCATTGGCCGGGAGGCTGAGTTTTCATTCAGATTACTCGCGGACTCCTCAAGACATTCATTAAGCGCGTTTAAGGGGAAAACCATTTTTCTAAACTTTTGGGCCACCTGGTGCCCCCCTTGTGTTGCTGAAATTCCGGAAATCAATAAGATTCTCGCATACTATGGGGATAAACTTGTTGTCATTGGAATTTCCGATGAAAACACAGAAAGATTAAAATCCTTTTTAAAGCGACATAAAACGGATTATATCAATGGCTTTGTAAGCAGGAGCGATAAACTCAATGAACCCTTCAGACAAATGAGGCGCGGCCGACCCTTATCCTTTTTAATCGATCCGAACGGGATTATTTGCAAGGCCTACATGTATCCGGTTACGCTGAATGAGGTAAAAGAGGATATGGAGGAAATCCGGTGATCAGATATATGGTTTTGATTCTCCTGTTTATTTCCTGTGGCGGCAACCGCTATGACCGGGAACAGCCCCTAACCTTTTCAAGCCGAAGTTATGACTCCGATATGCAATATCTTTTTTTTGTAATCCACGAAGGGGCATATTCCAGGATTTACAATGAGCTGTTTTCCGACCGGTTAAGACAAAAAATATCATTACAGGATTTTTCCCGGGAGATGCAATCTTTTGAAAAGAAGTATGGCCCGCTACTGGACGATTTGTCCTACA
>JALTKX010000198.1 GCA_027006055.1 Calditrichia bacterium
AAGTAGCCGGGAAACTTACATCTTCCCGAAAATATCATTCAGCGGCGGATCGAAACTTTCGCCGAAGAATTCAAAGTACATTTCCGGGCTCAGCATATCCTTGATGCCGGAGTTGTCGTTGGTTTCCTTGTAGCTTTTGTAGCAGTCCAGGGCGCGCTTGTTGGCCTCGATATCTCCGGCCTCCACGGTAACCACGCAGTCGATATCGTCCTCTTTTAATCCCTTAAGCGGAAACCAGGTGCTTTGCGCGGCCTGTTCCTCGGTCGGTCCGAAAAAAGCCAGCCGTTTAGGCCGGTCCCGTTCTTCCCGCCACTCTACAAATACCCGCTTAACCAGGGCATGGCACACCAGGTGATCGTAAAAACCGCTGATGCCATGTACGGGATAGGTGATGATCACGTCGGGGTCGGTTTTATCCAGATGGGCGCGGATGGCCTTTTCCAACTCCCGGGGGTCCATGTCCTTCAGGCCGCTGTCGGGAAAATCCCACACATCCATCTGGCGGATATTGAGCGTTTTTTGTACGTTAAGCATTTCACCATAACGGATGCGGCCCATCTCCGCCTTGTCCACCCCCAGCCGGAAGCGCTGTTTGGTGGCCTCGCCGCGGGTCAGGGTCAGCAAATAAACTTCATGACCCTGCCGCTGCAGGCTATGCATAAAACGGCCGGGGCCGTAGGATTCGTCATCGGGATGGGGAAAAATAAAAAGTGCGCGCAAAAGGACTCCTTTTGTTGTAACTTTTGGCCGTGTTATGTGTTTAAAGGACTATACAAAACGTTTGGGTTTAATACAATGCTTTGCGCCATTCGTCAGCTTTTTCAGTGGATACTGATCGGTATCGTAAAAATATATCAGGTGACCCTCTCGCCCTTTCTGGGCAGTAACTGCCGCCATTCGCCCACCTGTTCCCATTATACCATCGAGGCCATACAGGTACACGGCCCGCTTAAGGGGAGCTGGCTGGGCGCCAAACGTATCGCCCGCTGCCATCCCTGGGGCACCTCCGGTTTTGACCCGGTGCCGCCGAAAAAAATAAAAAATACAAAATAAAAAATACAGGGCGTTTTGCTTTGTTTGGGCATGAAGAACTCACGCTAAGCCGCTAAGAAAATTATAAAAAGCGTTAAGAGTATCCGGGTTCCGCCTTTTTTTTAACCCTCCCGACCGTTCAGATTTAATAATCTGCCCGGCAGGGCCCGGGTCAAGGTGCTTTTTTCCACTACCGCCTTACCGTTGACAATAACATACTCAAAACCCTCGGCATACTGGTGGGGCTTGCCGAAGGTCGCCTTATCCGTAACCTTGTCAAAATCAAACAAAACCAGATCGGCGCGCATACCCCGGGCGATACGCCCTCTCTTTTTTAAACCCAGTTGCGCGGCGGGCATGGAGGTCATCTTCTTTACCGCCGTGGGTAGGTCGAATATATTACGCTCACGGCAATAGTAGCCCAACACGCGGGCAAAAGTACCGTAAGAACGTGGATGGGGCCGGTCCTTGGCCGCCGGGCCGTAGGGGGCCTGGGTGACGCCGTCGGAGCCGATCATGGTCAGGGGATGGGCCAGCACCATGTCCACATTTTCCGGACTCATGCCATGCCCCACAAAGCCGGTGGAAAAGTTATCTTTTTCCAACAGGTCAATCAACGCTTCATTTTCCGCCATTTGTTCGCGGGCGGCAATCTCCTTCATGGAAAGGCCGATAAAATCCTTTACCGCTTTGTTGCCGGTACTGCTGATGACAATCAGATCGTAGCCGCCCAAATCTCCGCGCACCTTGGCGTCCAGTTCCCGCAGAATTTTTTCCCGCGTTTCCGTCGATTGCAGCCGTTCCCGCAGGGCGCCGTTCCCCCCCTCGCGCGACCAGGCCGGTAAAAAGGCCACCAGGGATGTGGAATAGGCGGTGTAGGGATAGGCGTCTATCCACACCCGAACACCGTCGGCATGGGCCTGTTCAATCATGTTCAGGGCGTCGATTTGCTTGGACCAGTTGGCCTTGCCGTTGGCCTTAAGATGCGAAATTTGCACGCGGACGCCGCTTTCCCGTCCGATGGTCAGCGCCTCGCTGATGGCGGCCAGCAACATCTGTTCCTCGTCGCGCATATGGGTGGCGTAAAGGCGGTCGTGGCGGGCGGCCACCCGGGCCAGCTCGATCAGCTCGGATGTGGGGGTAAACGTACCCGGTGTGTATTCCAGTCCGGTGGAGAAGCCCGCGGCCCCCTGTGTCAGGGCCTGTTCCAAAGCGGCCTTTTCCTCTTCCAGCTCGGCCGGTGTCAGGGGACGATCCTCCAAACCGGCAATGCTTTTGCGCAGGGTGCCCTGTCCCACCAGCAGGGCCTGGTTCAGAGCCATGCCGTTTTTTTGCAACGCCGCGCGGTAGCTGGCCACATCGCTCCATGTGCCGGTGATACCGTCCTCATGAAAAGAGTCCATACGGGCGCCGGCATCCCTTCCGCGCAGCGGCGCCGCCGAATAGCCGCAATTTCCGGTGACTTCCGTGGTTACGCCCTGATAGATTTTACTTTCGGCATGGGGATAGAGAAAAATATCATCATCGGAATGGGAATGCATGTCGATAAATCCGGGCGCCAGATAGAGCCCCCGGGCGTCGATCACCTTTCGGGCGACCTCTTTTTTAAAATGGCCCGTTTCCACAATAAAGCCGTCGCGTACCAGCACATCCGTTCTTAAGGCCGGGTTGCCGAGCCCGTCCAGAACCGAGGCGCCGCGGATCAATATATCCGCCTTCCGGCTTTGGCTAAAAATCCCTGAGGGAAATGTGGTGGTGGCGGCAAGACCCAGCAGACTGTTTTTCAGAAAAACACGGCGTTTCATGAACGGCTCCTTATGCGGATGGCAAATCGGTTAAAGAACGATGATACTAAATAATATGGACTTAAATCAACGGTATAAAAAACAATTTCCGCTGATTTGGTGTGAGAATAAAAAGAGTCGGCCCGGCGGCCGGGCGCCGGGATATTTTTCCGATGGCAGCTTCGCCCATGAACAAAACCGGCCCCGCAAGGGCCGGACTTTAAGGAAAAATATTTTCCCGATTTACGGATCATTAAAATTACGGGCACGGAAAATAAAAAACGTTTATATTCCTCAGCAAATGACTAACCCGAAGAACCAGTGAACCTCTTTCTCGTTTATCTTTCCATCGCCGTGGGTGTTTCCTTTATCTGCTCCATGCTGGAGGCCATATTACTCAGCGTGACGCCCACATATATTAACATGCGGATGAAGGAGGGCAGCAAAAGCGCCCATGATCTGCACAAGATGAAAGAAAATATCGACCGGCCCCTGTCGGCCATTTTAACCCTGAACACCTTTGCCAATACCGCCGGCGCCGCCGGCGTGGGCGCGCAGGCCCAGCTTATCTGGGGTAACGAAGCCCTGACCCTGGTCTCTTTCCTGCTCACCCTGACCATCCTCTTTGTTTCGGAAATCATTCCCAAAACCATCGGCGCCGTTTACTGGAAATCGCTGACGGGCATAGCCACGCCCATCATCCGCTTTCTGGTTTTTATCCTCGCTCCCGCCGTGTGGATCAGTCAGCTATTGACCGGACTGTTTAAAAAGGACGAGCAGACCAGCGTACTGAGCAAGGCGGAGTTCAGCGCCATGACCGAGGCGGGGGAAAAAGCGGGGGTTTTCCGGGAGAGTGAATCGGCCATCATCCGCAATCTGCTGAACTTCTCTTCCATACGCGTGGAAGACATCATGACCCCGCGCACGGTGGTTATCGCCGCCGAGGAGGATATGACGCTGAAACAGTTTAATGACAAATACCCCGATCTGCGTTTTTCGCGGATTCCCATTTTTAAAGAGACCATCGACCATATCAGCGGCTTTGTGCTCAAGGATGAGATATTGCAAAATCTGCTCAAGGGCCACGGGGACATGCCGCTGCGGGAGTTGCGCCGTAAAATCGACGCCGTGCCGGAAATCATAGCCATCCCCGAACTGTTTAAGCTGCTGCTGGAAAAAAACAGCCACATCGCCCTGGTGGTGGATGAGTATGGCGGCATGGCCGGCATTGTGACCATGGAGGACCTGATCGAAACCCTGCTGGGGCTGGAGATTACCGATGAGACCGATCGGGTGGAAGACCTGCAGGAGATGGCCCGCAAAAACTGGGAACGCCGCGCCAGACGTCTGGGATTATTGCATAAAAAGGATAAGTCTTGAGTCCGCGCTACCCCTGGCTGATTTTTGACGCCGACAACACGCTGTATGATTTTGACGCCGCCGAACGCCACGCCTTTGTGGAACTGATGCGCGGCCTCGGGGCCGGAAATCCGGAGGAACTCTATCCCCTGTACCAAACCATCAATCACGCGGTATGGCATGATTTTGAGTCGGGAAACATCGGCCCCGACGAGGTCAAGATATTACGCTTTCGCCGTCTGTTCGAACAACTGGGCCTTGAGGCCGACCCCGGCGCCGCCAGCGAGCGTTATCTGAACTTTTTGGGGCGGCACAATGAACTGTTGGAGGGCGCGCGTGAAATCGTTGAGCGGCTGAGCCGCCGTCACCGTCTGCTTTTGCTGACCAACGGACTGACCCGCGTGCAGCGGGCCCGTTTCGGTTCATCGGAGATCGCGCCTTTTTTTGAGCATATCATCATTTCCGAAGAGGTGGGCGCCGTAAAGCCCCAAGCCGCCATTTTCGAGATCGCCTTCGCCCGCATGGGTCATCCCGCCAAAAAGGATGTGCTGATGATCGGCGACAAGCTCAGCTCGGACATTGCCGGCGGCCAAAACTACGGGCTGGATACGGTGTGGTATAATCCGGGCCGTTTACCCCTTCCCGCATCGCCCCGGCCAACCTATACCGTTTCTGCTTTGGGGGAACTGCCCGCCCTGGTGGAATAGCGCGGTTTCCGCTATTATCCTTAGCATCGCGCGGCCAATTTGCGTATATTGAGCCCCTTTTTAACGCGGAGTATTAATCTTATGGAAATTGGAATTGTCGGATTGCCCAATGTGGGTAAATCCACCCTGTTTAACGCCCTGACCAAAACCCAAAACGCCGAATCGGCCAACTATCCCTTTTGCACCATAGAGCCCAACAAGGCGGTGGTGCCCGTGCCCGACGCCCGCGTGGATAAAATCGCCGAAATCGTCAACCCCAAACGGGTGCTCTATTCCACCGTGGATTTTGTGGATATCGCCGGACTGGTCAAAGGCGCCAGCCAGGGCGAGGGACTGGGCAATCAGTTTTTGGAAAACATCCGCCAGACGGAGGCCATATTGCACGTGGTGCGCTGCTTTGACAACGGCGACATCGTGCATGTGGATTCCACCATCGACCCCATTCGCGATATCGAAACCATCGAAACCGAGCTCATCCTGGCCGATCTGCAATTGTTGGAACGAAAAGTGGAGCGGCTTAAAAAACAATCCAAGGGCGATAAAAGCCTGCTACCGATGATCGAGGAGGGGCAAAAACTGCTCGACCATCTCGGCGCGGGGCAACTGGCCCTGACTTTCGCCTTTTCCAATGAGGATCTGCGCGAGGGACTGCTCAACAACCCGGGCATGATCAGCGCCAAGCCGGTGATCTATTGCGCCAATGTGGATGAAGACGGTCTGGGCGAGGATAACGCCTATGTACGGGCGGTACGGGACTATGCGGAGAAACACAACAGTGTAACGGTAAAGGTTTCCGCCCAGGTGGAACAGGAACTGGCCGCCCTGGAACCCGAAGAGCAGGCGGAGTTTCTGGAGTCCTACGGCGTGGGCGAAAGCGGCATGGAGCAGGTGATCCGCAAGGGCTTTGAGCTGCTGGGTCTGCAAAGCTATTTTACCCAGGGGGTGCAGGAGGTACGCGCCTGGACCATCCACAAGGGCTGGAAGGCGCCCAGGGCGGCCTCGGTCATCCACAATGATTTTGAGAAGGGCTTTATCCGGGCCGAGGTGATCGCCTACGAGGATTTTATCACCCACGGCAGCGAGGCCAAATGCCGGGAAAAGGGCCTGTTGCGTTCGGAGGGCAAGGATTACGTGGTGCGGGACGGCGATATCATTCATTTCCTGTTTAACGTTTAGGAGCGCGGCATGAGCTTTTCCGCTTTGGAGCTTCTCGGTTATTTTGCCTCGGTGGTGGTGGCCGTTTCGCTGATGATGAAATCGATCATCCGCCTGCGCTGGTACAATCTGGTCGGCGCCGTGGCTTTTGCCGTTTACGGTCTGCTGGTGCGCGCCTATCCCGTTTTTGTGGTTAACGGATTCATCGCCATCGTCGATATCTACTATCTGTGGCAGATCTACCACAACAAGGAAAAGTTCGACATTATGGAGGTAACCCCGGAAAACCCCATGCTGGAGCGCTTTCTGGAGTTCTACCGGGAAGACATCGGCCGCTTCTTTCCCGGTCTGCAACTGAAACCGGCGGAAAAGCTGTTTATCTTTTTTATCTTCCGCAACATGCTGCCGGTGGGCCTGTTTGCCGGCCGGCCCGACGGGGATCAAACCATGACCATTCTGATCGACTATGCCATCCCCGATTTCCGCGATCTGAAAAGCTCCCTTTATCTGTATCGCAACCGCCGGGAGCTTTTTTTAGGTAAGGGCATCCGGCGGCTGGAGATCCAAAGCTCCCATCCCAACTATACCCGTTTTCTTAAAAGGATCGGCTTTAAACAACAGGGCGAAGGTCATGTTTTTTTTCTGGAGCTTCCGTCGCGCTAAATACAACGGTCAAAATATTTTTATTCCTCTATAAAATTATTAAATTGACGTATGAAATATTTTCTTTTAATACTTTTGTTTATCGCGCTTGGTTATGCCGATCAGATTGTTTTTAAGGATGGCAGGGTGCGCAGCGGTCAAACCATTCTCATCTCCGGGGACGTGGTCACCGTTGAAGTGGCGGATATCCGAAGTGGGCAACTTAAAAACAGTACCTTCCCCCGGGCGTCCATCGATAAAATCGTGGATGAAAGCGGCGTTGTCCTGTTTGAGAAAGGGCGACTGAAGGTCACCTCCTTCAAGCCATACTACAATCCTTTTTACAGCAACTGGGAAGACCTCCGCATGTATGTAACCGGTCAAAAGGATTCCCTTGTTTTAAAGTCCGGCAAAACCGTCTCCGGGCGCATCGTAAGCGTGAACCGCGACGAGCTGTTTATTCTGACGGCCGCCCCGGGTAAAAATCGTAAGGCAAGCAGTCTGCGACTGTGGCTTTCCGATATCCGCTCGGTGAACGGCTATCCGGTGATTGTGGCGCCGGACAGTAAGCCCTTGCGCAAGGAACCGATGGAGGTTTTCCCGGTGATGACGGCCAATGCCGGTTTGAGTTTTCTGAGTACGACTTTTACGGACTTTGGCTCCGATTATCGCCTGGCCGTGGGGGATAACGACCTGCCGGCCGATCTGATGCTGAGTGACCGGTATCTGGCCCTGGAGCTTTCCAGCTACCTGTTGTTCAATGAACACCTGTCGCTGGGCGTCACGGGGGATATCGTCTTTTCCCGCGAGGGCACGTCCTATCAACTGGCCTGGCTTTCCGCCCGCTATACCTTTGTTCCCGGCAACAGCCGCCTGTGGCTGGAAGGCAGCTACGGCGCCACGGCGCTTTCCCATACATTGAAATCCCAAAACTACAAGTATTTGATTGACGCCAACACTCTCGGCCCCGGCATCGGGCTGGGCTGGGATCACGGACGCTGGGGCGACTGGGGCGTCTCCATTGCCGCGCACTATTTCTTCTTCGGCCGTCAGGCGGTCTCCGTCGATTTTCTTGATACGCCGGTTACGGCTCCGGAGTTGAATTTTAACATGCTCCGCCTGTCCATAGCCTTGCAACTGGGAGGCAGTTTATGAGAATAGCCGGTTTGTTTTTAAGCCTGGGTTTATTGAGCGGTTGCCTTAATAATTATTCCCGGATAACTCCGGTCACGGTGCCTTCGGTCAATTATGCGGTAATGGAGACGCCGAAACTACAGTTGCTGACCTTTTCCGGTGTTGAGTATGATATTAAAGTAAAGCAGATTGACTCTCTTTTTATAAGCGGCGCCGGTCGAAAACGGATGAATGCGGCGGGGGAATGGCAGCGGGGAAAGTACCGGGTCGCGGTGGACAGCGTGGAGTATCTTATACTCAAGCAAACAAGCGGCGCCTCCATGATGCTGGCGCTGGTGAGTACGGCCCAGATCATGCATCTGATTGCCGCGCGGCCGGTAGGAAGCAGCAAGGGAGTCTCGGATCGGCTGGACTATCAGCCGGACGGTTCCAGTTGTCCCTATCTGTACAAGCGGGATGAACAAGGACAATGGCAACTGAAGGCCGAGGCCTTTGGCAGCGGTTTTGGCAAAGCTCTGGAAATTGAAAGCCGTTATGTGTTGGCTGAAGTGAATCCGGCGGGTGCGGAAATAGCGCTGCGCCTGAGCAATGAGCGGCCTGAAACCCATTATGTGAACCGTGTAGGGTTTAAGCTCTATAGCCTCCCCGGGGGAGGTGAGCTGGCCGCCGGAACGGACGGAAAGTACTACCGCTATCGCGCCACGGCGCCCCTGAAGGTTTCTACCCCCCGGGAGGGGGATGTTTCCTCCCGGATTCGGGAAAGGGATGATCTTTACTACCGTGGAACCGAAAAGGGCCGGGCTTTGAACGGCTACCGGGATGTTTTGGAGATACCTCTGGACCCCGGCCGGCAAACGGGCCTGCTGGTTACGGGGCGCAACAGCTACCTGAGCAGCGCTGTTATGGACGGACTGTTTGGTTTTTTAGGCGATCAAAGCCTGCGTTTTTACCGGGCGATTGAAAAAGACCCTTACTGGATCGGACAGATGAAAAAGTGGCGGGATCGGGCCGCGCTTAAGGTCTTTTACAAGAATGCTGCAGGCAACTGGAAACTATGCGGCCGTGTTATGCCCGAGGCCACGGAGGTGGATTTTACCCGCATTCTGCCCTTGCCCGGGGAGGCCACCGCCATCAGGCTGGTTAGCCTGGCCGACGTTTGGCACATTAACCATATTGCCCTGGCCCGGGAGGTTGCGGCCGTTCAGGGGGCAGAGCGTTTAGCCTACGGCGGGGAGTCCCCCCTCCTAAAGGAAGACGACCGGCGCTACGATATTCTGCTGCCCGGTGATGAACGGCATTTTACGCTTAGGATACCGGCGACGGAGAAGGGGGGCAAACGCTTCCTCGTCGCGGAAATAAAGGGCTATCTTCATGAGGGGTATATGGAAAGGGAACAATCGGCGCTACTGCCGCCCATGGGCCGCGCCAACCGCCTGGTGGCCTTTGGCCGTCTGATCGATAAAGAGGCTGTCTATCTGCCCCTGCTGTACAGGCAGTGGCGGCGCCATCCGCTTTATCTGGAAAGATAACGGCTCTGTATAACCTTCATGTGATGTATCAGGTGTCCGGCCAGTATCCAGGCCACGGCCCGCACGGACATGGCCGCGCCATTGGCCTTGCCGCTAAGCTCCCACATTTTTTTATCAAAACCGCGAAACATGCTTACCGTGGCCTTGCGCAGCAGATAAAACTCTTCCACCAGCTCGGTTATGTCATGCTGGTCGTAATTACCTTTGGGCACATAGCTGTTCTCGTCAAAGCCGGGCAGTTCGGTCTGATCGCCCCGGCTAAAGCGGAAGGCACGGTAAGAGAAAATACGCTCCACATCCAGCAGGTGGCCTACAACCTCGCGGATGCTCCACTTTCCCGGTTCATATCGGTATAGACTTTTTTCCTCGCTGATCCCGGCAAAGAAACGCCCCAGCAGATCGGCCTGCTTATCCAGTATGTCCAGAATATCCCCCCCGGGAACATGTTGAACATAATTATGATAGTATTCCGAATAATCTTTTGGATCGGGACGTTTCACTCTAACCTCTTTTCTGTTAAATTGAACGGTATCATGTGGCGGCACACGGATTTTCGTCCGATGGCGGCCTGAGCTTACAATTATCTTAATATATTTTATGATTGTTTTTCTTAGTCTGATCGGCGTCATCGCATTATTATTTATTTTGACGGACCGTCTCCGCTACCGGAAGGTGTCCGGCTTTTTAAGCATTGCCGAGGGAGCTTTGTTAAGCGGGCTGGTCATGGTGTTGTCCCTGCCCGCGGTCGGCGCCACAGCCGGGCTTCGCATCGGCCTGGGACTGATGTTTTTACCTTACAGCTTTATACTATTGGGCATTATTCCCGACGGGAACCGTTATATACAATGGCTTAAACACAACAGTCACTGGGCCTACGGGCCCATAATGGGTCTGTTGTTGTCGGTTTCCGCCGTGGCTCCGGCGGAACGCTTGGCGGTACTTTTTACTTTTTTACTGTTTCTGATTCCGGTAATAAAATTAGCGGAAAAGTATCCTTTTTCTTTTATGGAAGAAAAATATTTTCAAAAAGTAGATAAAATATTAGAACTTTTTCATCTGTTGGGTGGTATATTCATTTTTATTACCGTAATGGTGATTGCATCGGACCGGGTACGGTTTTTTGAGAAAGTAGTGGATTATTTTTTTTAGGAGTATTTATGAGGCGTTCTTTTTCTGTAGTTGTTTTGGCTTTGTTTTTAATCAGCGGCGTGGCTCTGGCCAAGGATGCGCCGGATTTCAAGCTCACTTCTCTTGATGGCAAGGAGGTTGCTTTTTCCGACTATAAAGGCAAGGTGGTGCTGGTTAACTTTTGGGCCACCTGGTGCCCGCCCTGTCTGGCCGAGATGCCGGATCTGAATAAACTGTACGTGGACTATAAGGATAAAGGCTTGCAGATATTGGGGCTTACCGTTTCATCCCGGGCCAAAGACATACCCAAAAAGGTTAAGCAAAGCGGCGTAACCTATCCCATCCTTC
The DNA here is from genome assembly GCA_027006055.1 of Calditrichia bacterium. Lineage (GTDB taxonomy): Bacteria > Calditrichota > Calditrichia > Calditrichales > J004 > J004. The sequence continues at coordinate 10,819 of JALTKX010000198.1, forward strand.
TGGAGGCCGAACCGGTGGCGGCCAAGTTCGGCGGCTTTGGGGCCATACCCCAAACCTTTATTATTGACAGAAAAGGGAAGATCGTTCATTCCCTTACCGGAGCCCGCAGTTATAAGGCCTTTGAAAAACTGATCAAGCCTCTGTTGTAAAAAGTTAAGGCGCCTGATGAAAGGGCGCTTTTTTTTGCCCCCCGGAAGGCATGCATTTATTGCCGGGAACATCTTTTGCCGGAGAACCGGAATTCCCCGTGTTGTAAGCTCTCTTTTAACTTCCGTTTGAATTAAAAATTAAACCGTATTTCCGCATCCTCATGCCCAAATAAGCTGTGCCGATGAATTTTAAGCGCAGGCTACAGGCTACAGGCTACAATGAGCCGCTCCGGGAAATTTAAGTTAAACGGATTTCAACAACCTGATTGTAGATGTTAAAGAAAAAAAATATGCGCACGTATATACATATCCTGACGGAAGTCTTAAAAAAAATGGCTGGAAATGTGCGGAAAAAGTGTGGCCGCCCGACAGAAATTCTGTTAAAAGATTGCAAAATTGGGAATGAGTTGCTATTTTCCACGCCTCGTAACTCAGAATAGAGTGTCACATGGAAAGGAATAGAATGAACAGAAGAAAAGACCTGCCCGAAAATCTGAAGCCCCTGGAAGAACTGGCTTACAATTTATGGTTCAGTTGGAACCCCGATGCCCGCGATCTCTTTCGCGATCTGGACGCCGATTTATGGCGGGAAAAAACCCGCAACCCGGCCGCCGTGCTGCTCAATGTGGATGGCAAGCGTCTGGAAAAGGCTTCCCGGGACGGTGAATATCTGCAACGTCTGAATCATGTGCATGAACGCTTTAAAAACTACATGGCCAGCGACGATACTCTTTTCCAGTCCAATTACCCCAACTTACAGGATCAACTGGTGGCCTATTTCTCCGCCGAGTATGGCATTCACGAGTCCCTGCCCAATTATGCGGGCGGTCTGGGCGTGCTGGCCGGGGATCATTGTAAAACCGCCAGCGATCTCGGCCTGCCTTTTGTGGCCGTGGGGTTGATGTATAAGCATGCCTACTTCGACCAGTACATAAACGAGGAAGGGCGGCAGATTGAGGAGTATAAGGAACTTGACCTGAATGAATTGCCTATCGCTCCCGTTCTGGACGACAATGGCGACGCGGTTCTGGTCAGCGTGCCGATTATCGATCGCGAGGTTTTTATAAAGATATGGCAGGTACGCGTCGGGCGCATCAGTCTGTACTTGCTGGATACCAACGTGGAGCATAATACCGAAGAGGATAAAAACATCATCCATTCGCTTTATGGCGGATCGCGGGATACACGCATCCAGCAGGAGATTATTCTCGGTATCGGCGGTTTACGCGCCCTGCGCAAGATCGGCTTGAATCCCACCACCTTTCACATGAATGAAGGCCACTCCGCCTTTCTGGGGCTGGAGCGTTTGTATGAGCTGATCAATGACGGCATGGATTTTAAACCGGCCCTGGAATTTGTCCGCTCCACAACCCTGTTTACCACCCACACCCCCATACCCGCCGGCAACGAGGCCTTTGAGTTCGAGATGATGGAACGCTACTTTAAGGACTTCTGGCCGCAAATCGATATGTCCGACGACTATTTCTTTGACCTGGGACGGAATGTGAATATTCACCAGCATGAAAACTTTTCTCTAACCATTCTGGCCCTGAATCTTTCCTATATGTCCAATGGCGTCAGTAAACTGCATGCCCAGGTTTCACGCCGTATGTGGCAAAAGGTTTTCCCCGCCGTGCCCACGGAAGAGGTACCCATCGGTCATGTGACCAACGGCATTCATACCGAGTCCTGGCTGCATCGCGAGATGATCGCCCTGTTTAACAAATACATGGGCGCGGACTGGCGCAGCCATATCCATGAGGAGGATTTCTGGAACAAGATTTTTGATATCCCCGACGAAGAGTACTGGCAATCCATGTTGAAAATGAAAAAGGACATGGCCGATCGTCTGCGCCGGCGTTATAAGCAGCAGTTGGAACGTTACCAGGGGGATCACGGCTATCCCGCGGCGGAAGAGATTCTGGATGAAAATGCCCTGACCATCGGCTTTGCCCGCCGTTTCGCCCCCTATAAGCGGGCCACGCTGATCTTTAGCGACCGTGAACGCATACGCAAAATCCTCAATCAAAGCGATAAGCCCGTTCAGATTCTGTTCAGCGGCAAGGCGCATCCGCAGAACGACGCCGGCAAGGAGCTGATCCGCGAAATCAACGCCATTTCCAGGGAGGATGGTCTGCGCGGCAAGGTGGTTTTTATCGAGAATTACAGCATCAACACCAGCCGCCCGCTGATTTCCGGCGTGGATGTGTGGCTGAACAATCCCCGCCGTCCGTTGGAGGCCAGCGGTACATCGGGGCAAAAGGTGCCCATCAACGGCGGTATCAATTTTTCCGTGCTCGATGGATGGTGGCCGGAAGGCTACAACGGGAAAAACGGCTGGACCATCGGCAAGGAGGTGGAGTATGCCGACCATCTGCAACAGGACAGGGAAGACGCGCAACAGATGTATGAAACCCTGGAAAAGGATATTGTACCCCTTTTTTACAAGAGGGATAAAAACGGCATTCCCAGGGAATGGATCAAGACCTCCAAGGAATCGCTGCGTTCGGTATTGACCCGCTTTAGTACCCATACCATGTTGTGGAACTATATCACGAAATACTATGTGCCGGGCATGCACCGCAATATCAAATACAGCGAGAATGAAAACGCCGGCCTCTTCCGCTTTACCCGCTGGATGAACCGCATCCACCGCCATTGGCGCAAGGTGCAGATCAGCCTTAACGGCGGCGGTTTGGGCGAGGATAACCGTATATTCGGTCCGGGTGAAACCAAGGAGATCAGCGTTTATGTGACCCACGGCGCCCTGAAGGCCGAGGAGCTGCGCGTGGAGCTGATACTGGAACGGCAGGACGCCATTAAGGGGCATCAGCACATGGAAACCTATCCCATGGGGCTGATCGGCCAGGCCAAGGACAATACCTATGAATACCGGGCGCGGGTCAAGGCCAAGCGGGACGGTACGTATCGCTTTAACTGCCGGGTGATACCCACCCATCCCGACATGTTTAGCAAACATGAAACCCGCCTGATACGCTGGTTGGATTAATACACAAAAAGGCCCGCCTAAGACGGGCCTTTATTGTTTTGTATATATCAACGGGGTTTGCAACCGGATTATCCCCGTTAAACGGAGATTGAACCGTCCTTCTATTTCAGATAGCGCTCCAGCCAGTTGTGAACGGTGTGCCACCACAGGCGCGCGTTTTGCGGCTTGGTTACAAAATGATCCTCATCGGGGAAAAAGAGCAGTTGGCTGTCCACCCCTTGCCGTTGCAGGGCGGTAAACAGTTGCAGGCCCTGGGTGTAGGGCACGCGGTAGTCATGTTCGCCGTGGATAACCAGCATCGGGGTTTTAAAATTCCCGGCCAGGTTGGATGGCGACCACTTTTCATAGAGTTCCGGGTTTTTCCAATAGGGGCCGCCAAATTCCCATTCCGGGAACCATAGTTCTTCCGTGGCGCCGTACATGCTGCGCTGATCGAAGACGCCGTCATGGGAAACCAGACATTTAAAGGGGTTGTCATGTCCGGCGATCCAGTTGATCATAAATCCGCCGTAGGAGGCGCCCGCCGCTCCCAGCCGGTCGGCATCGATAAAAGGATAATGCTTTAATACATAGTCTGTACCCCGCAACAAATCCTGGTAGGGGGCGCCGCCCCAATCCCTGCTGACGGCGTCGGTAAAATCCTGCCCGTAGCCGGTGCTGCCATGGAAGTTGACGGCCCAGATCACATAGCCGGGGGCGGCAAACATCTGATAGCTCCAGCGGAAGTGAA
>JALTKX010000199.1 GCA_027006055.1 Calditrichia bacterium
AGTTCTATTTCCGCACGACGGATGTGACCGGTTCCATCAAACTGCCGGAAGGGGTAGAGATGGTTATGCCGGGCGATAACATCACGGTAGAGATCGAGCTGGGCAAGGAAGTGGCCATGGAGAAGGAGTTGCGTTTTGCCATCCGTGAAGGTGGCCGCACCGTAGGCGCCGGCGTTGTATCGGAAATTATCGAGTAAATGAGAATAACGGTCTTTTTGGAGTGCACGGTTTGTAAGAACCGGAATTACCGGACACAAAAAAACAAAGCGACACAGTCGGAAAGACTGGAACAAAAAAAATATTGTCCACGGTGTAACGCTCGAACGGTGCATCGTGAAAGTAAATAGAAAGTTAGGCCTGTAGCTCAATTGGCTAGAGCACCGGTCTCCAAAACCGGGGGTTGGGGGTTCGAGTCCCTCCAGGCCTGCTTTTATATTTTGGAAAGTGGACAAAATGATCGAAAAAATTCAGCAATTTTTAGAAAATGTTCAAAAAGAGATGGCCAAGGTTTCCTGGCCGACGCCGGAAGAGTTGCTAAACTCCTCCATTATCGTGGTGGTCGTGAGCATTATGTTTACGTTATATATTTTCTTCGCTGATTTTATCATATCTCATCTTGTAGAGTTTTTATACTAAAAAGATCGGGGACTTACGGTGGCAGAAAAAAAATGGTACGCGCTTCGTATTTATTCCGGGAAGGAAGCAAGGGTCAAGGCTCATATCGAGCATGAGATCAAGCAGGCCGAGATAGAAGATAAGATTGGGCGTATCATCATTCCTTCGGAAAATATTATCGAGATGAAGGATGGTAAAAAGCGTGTAAAGAACAAGGTGTTTTTTCCGGGTTATATGATGATTGAGATGGTTCTGGATAATCAGACCAAGCACGTGGTAGTGAATTCGCCCGGTGTGATCAATTTTGTGGGCCCCAAAAATGAGCCGGTACCGCTGAGGCCCGCCGAGGTGGAAAGTGTGCTCAGTAAGATAGAGATGAGCCATGAGAAGGAAGTTAAGGGTAAGGTGGATATCCCCTTCCATGTGGGAGACGCCATACGCGTGATAGACGGACCGTTTAACGATTTTACCGGCTTTGTGGAAGAGATCAACGAAGAGAAGAATAAGGTGAAGGTGAATATCAGCATATTTGGCCGTCCGACACCTGTGGAATTAGACTTTTTACAAATCGAGCTTGAAAAATAAATTAAGTGTTGAGGTTTTAAACCAATGGCAAAAAAAGAGATAGGAAAAATTAAGCTACAGCTCCCCGCCGGCCAGGCAAAGCCCGCGCCGCCGGTAGGCCCGGCACTGGGTCAGCATGGTGTGAACATCATGGAGTTTTGTAAGGCTTATAACGCGAAAACACAGGATCAGGCCGGACTTGTGATACCGGTGGAGATTACCGTATATGCCGACCGTTCGTTTTCGTTTATAACCAAAACGCCGCCTGCCGCCGTCCTTTTAATAAAGGAAGCAGGGCTGCAAAAAGGTTCGTCCACGCCCAACACCGATAAGGTGGGAAAGGTGACGTCGGATCAGGTTCGTAAAATTGCCGAGCTGAAGATGCCGGATTTAAACGCCGCCTCCGTTGAGGCCGCGATGAGGATGATTGAAGGGACAGCCCGTAGTATGGGAATTGTCGTAGAATAATTTGGTTAAGGGGTAATAATGAAGCGCAGTAAAAGATATAACAATGCCGCTACGCAAATTGATCGGGTTGTGGAATACACTCTCGAAGATGCTGTAAAGCTCCTGAAACAATCCGCTACGGCCAAGTTTGACGAAACCGTAGAAATTGCCATGCGACTGGGTGTAGACCCCCGTCATGCAGATCAGATGGTCCGGGGAACCGTGACCCTGCCACATGGCACCGGAAAGGATGTACGGGTGTTGGTTTTTGCCCAGGGGGACAAGGTGAAGGAAGCCTTGGACGCCGGGGCGGACTATGCCGGTCTTCAGGAATATGTGGAGCAGATAAACAAAGGCTGGTTGGATTTTGATGTGGCCGTGGCCACGCCGGACGTGATGCGGGACGTGGGTAAGCTGGGACGTATTTTAGGGGCGCGGGGCCTGATGCCCAACCCCAAAAGCGGAACGGTCACTATGGACGTCGCCGCCGCGGTAAAGGAAATTAAAGCCGGTAAAATTGACTTCCGGGTTGATAAAACGGGTATCATTCATACGGGGATCGGAAAAGTATCCTTTGATGAACAGAAAATCATGGAAAATGTGAAAACATTTATCAATACGGTTGTCAAGCTGAAGCCCGCGTCCGCCAAGGGAACGTATCTAAAGTCCATCTCTCTGTCGAGTACCATGGGCCCGGGTATTTTCCTGGACACAAATGCTTCGGATTATTCTAACTAATTAAAATGCGGGATGTAGAATTATGCCTACAGAACAAAAACGAAAAATCGTAGCGGAATATACGGAAAAGTTTAAAGAAGCCAAGGCCGTATATATAGCTGATTACACGGGGATCGACGTGGCCACCGTAACGGAGGTGCGCAATAAATTCCGTGAGAAAAACGCGGAATATAAGGTGCTGAAAAACCGTTTGGCCAAGCGCGCTTTTAATGCCGCCGGCATTACGGAACTGGACGATCACCTGACCGGAGTCAACGCCTACATCATCGGGTATGAAGACCCCGTGGCCCCGGCAAAGATATTTGAAGAAGTCAATAAAGGCGACGAAGTGCTTAAGTTGCACGCCGTGTTGTTTGAAGGAAAAGTGTTCGGCGGCGAGGACGCCAAGGAAATTGCCAAATTGCCGACGCGTGACGCTCTTCTGGGACAATTTGTGGGTATGCTTGCCTCGCCCATGCAAAAACTGGCCGCAACGATACAGGCGCCCATGCAAAAAATGGTTGGTGTGCTTAACGCACTCAAGGACAATAAAGAATAAGAACATAATCTTTTTATTTGGAGGATTTTAATAATGGCTGATATTACACGTAACGATGTGCTTTCTTACTTAGAGAACGCCAACATGCTTGAGATTTCCGAGCTGATCAAGGAAATTGAGGAAAAATTTGGCGTTACCGCCGCCGCTCCCGTGGCCGTGGCCGCCGGTCCGGTTGCCGCTGCCGGTGGTGAAGCCGCCGCTGAACAAACCGAATTTGATGTGATTCTTAACGCCGCCGGCGATAAGAAAATTCAGGTGATCAAAGTGGTGCGCGCCATTACGGGCCTTGGCCTTAAAGAAGCCAAAGAGCTTGTTGATAATGCCCCCAAGGCGATTAAAGAAGGCGTTTCCAAAGCAGAAGCCGAAGACCTGCAAAAGCAGCTTGAAGAAGTTGGCGCAGTAATCGAAGTTAAGTAATTAGTAGATATTTTTTCTTTAATTACCATTGTTGTATATAAATCAGAGGCTCTCCTTTGAGAAAAAAAACATTGATCGAACGGCATAATTTTATGCGGATTCCCCCGGTGATGGAGTATCCAAATCTTTTGGAAATCCAGACCCGGGCTTTTGAAGCATTTATGCAAGTTAAAGTTTCGCCGGATCAGCGAAAAAACGAAGGTTTGCAGGCTGTATTTACAAATGTTTTCCCCATCAGCGATAGCGCGGGGAACTTTGAACTGCAGTTTGTGGAATATTATCTGGATAAACCCAAGTACGACGTTGACGAATGTCAGCAGCTTGGAGTCAGTTATTCCCTGCCCGTTAAAGCAAAAATGCGTCTGGCCATTAAGGACGCCACGGGTGAGACGGATAACTTTACCGAGTTTATCGAACAGGATGTTTACCTGGGTAATATGCCTTATATGACGGACCGCGGCACGTTTATCATCAACGGCGCCGAACGGGTTATCGTCAGTCAGTTACACCGTTCGCCCGGGGTATTCTTCTCGGAAACGCGTCATCCGAACGGTACGCCGCTGTTTTCAGCCCGTATCATTCCCTTCCGCGGTTCCTGGGTGGAGTTTACCACCGACGTGAACGACATCATGTACGTCTATATCGACCGTAAAAAGAAATTCCCGGTAACCATGCTGTTGCGGGCTATCGGTTTTTCCAACAACGAAGATATTGTCGATTTGTTTGACCTGGGCGACGAGGTAAAGATTTCCATCGAAACCATGCCCTCGCTTATCGGTCAAATGCTGGCGGAAGATGTTATTGATAAGAAAACGGGTGAAATCGTCGCCGAACAGGGCAAGGATATCACGGAAGAGGTCTTTAATCAATGCCTCGAAGTAGGTATCAAAAAGGTCAAGGTGGTCAAGCCCGGCGATATGAACGCTCCCAATATTATCCTGAACACCCTCCGAAAAGACCCGACCAAAACGGCGGATGAGTCCATAGAGGCCATTTACCGTCAGTTGCGTTCCGGAGAACCGCCGGATATCGACACGGCACGCGCCCTGATCGAGCGTATGTTCTTTAATGAAAAGCGCTACGATATGGGAGCGGTGGGACGTTATCGTATTAATAAAAAACTTCATCTGGACATTCCTTATGATACAACGGTACTGACCCGCGAGGACATCACCTCCATCATCAGCTACCTGATTGATCTGCGCTACGGCATTAAGTCCACGGATGACATAGATCACCTGGGCAACCGCCGGGTAAGAACCGTGGGCGAGCAGTTGGCCGCGCAATTTAGCCTGGGCCTCTCGCGCATGGCGCGCACCATTAAGGAGCGGATGAACATCGGTGATTCCGATAAGCTGACGCCCCAGGATCTGGTTAACGCGCGGACGATCTCATCGGTAATCAACACCTTCTTCGGCACATCGCAACTGTCGCAGTTTATGGATCAGACAAATCCCCTGTCGGAAATGACCCATAAAAGGCGTCTTTCCGCGTTGGGGCCGGGTGGTTTAACCCGTGAGCGCGCCGGTTTTGAGGTGCGTGACGTACACTATACCCACTATGGACGCCTGTGTCCCATTGAAACACCGGAAGGGCCGAATATCGGTCTTATCTCTTCCCTGTGTGTGCATGCTAAAATAAACTCGTTCGGCTTTATCGAAACCCCCTACCGCAAGGTTAAGGGCGGCAAGGTAACCAACGAGATTCATTTCCTTTCGGCAACGGAGGAAGATGATTTTACCATCGCCCAGGTGAACGCGCCGGTGGATAAAAAGGGCAAGTTCCTTAACGATAAGGTTAAGGCCCGTATAAAAGGTGACTTCCCGGTTGTAAGCCCGGAAGAAGTGGACTTTATGGATGTGGCGACCAATCAGATTGTATCGCCCGCCGCGTCCCTGATACCGTTTCTGGAACATGACGATGCTAACCGGGCCCTGATGGGTTCCAACATGCAGCGTCAGTCCGTTCCGCTGCTTATTCCCGATTCCCCGATTGTGGGTACCGGCATGGAGCAGCGCGTGGCCGAGGATTCGGGTACGCTGGTCATTGCCGATCAGGATGGTGAAATCGTATATGTGGACGCCACAAAAATCGTTCTTAAACTGGATACGCCGATAAAGGCCACTTCCGGTAAGGAACGGCTGATGGACTCCATTGAAGAGATCACCTACAACCTGCGCAAGTTCAACCGTACCAATCAGGATACCTGCATCAACCAACGGCCGCTGGTCAAAGTGGGCGATAAGGTGAGCAAGGGGCAGATTCTGGCGGACGGTTGCGCCACCGATAAGGGGGAACTGGCGCTGGGACGTAATGTTCTGGTGGCTTTTATGCCCTGGATGGGGTATAACTTTGAGGACGCCATTATCATCAGCGAGCGTATTGTGCGCGATGACGTCTACACCTCCATCCATATCGAGGAATTCGAGCTTCAGGTACGCGATACCAAGCGCGGGGAGGAAGAACTGACCCGTGAAATTCCCAATGTGAGCGAGGAAGCGACCAAAGACCTGGATGAAAACGGCATAATCCGCGTTGGCGCGGAGGTGAAGGCCGGAGAGATTATCATCGGTAAGGTAACGCCCAAGGGCGAAACCGATCCCACGCCGGAAGAAAAACTGCTTAAGGCCATTTTTGGCTCTAAAGCCGGCGATGTGAAAGACGCTTCTCTGAAGGCTCCTCCCGGAATGCGCGGCATTGTTGTGGCCACGCGTCTCTTTTCGCGCAAGAAAAAGGACGCCAACACCAAAAAAGAAGACAAGGAAATTATTGAACGTCTGGAGATGAAAGCCAAGGCGCAACATGAAAATGTTGTTAAAAAACTGGCTGAAAATCTCTCCGAGCACTTTAAGGGCATGACCTGCGAAGCCATCAAATACATCGATGGCAAGGTGGCCATCAAGGCCAAAACCAAGATCGGCAAGGATACCTTTAGCGCCATAGACGTCACCCATCTGGATATTAACTCCACCTGGTTTAAGGAAGATGAAAAGAATACCTTTGTCCGCCAAATCTATTCGGACTTCCGTCAGGTGAATCTGGATATTGAAAATGAATTAAAACGTGAAAAGCATAAGGTACTCATCGGCGACGAACTGCCTCCGGGCATCGTACAGCTGGCGAAAGTATATATTGCCGAAAAACGTAAGCTTCAGGTTGGGGATAAAATGGCCGGCCGTCACGGTAACAAGGGCGTTGTGTCACGCATTGTGCCGATGTCGGACATGCCTTTTCTCAAGGACGGTACCCCCGTGGATATCGTGTTGAACCCCCTGGGCGTGCCTTCACGTATGAACATCGGTCAGATTTTTGAAACCACCCTGGGCTGGGCCGGCTTTAAGCTGGGTAAAAAATACGCCACGCCGGTTTTTGACGGCGCCTCGATGGAAGATATCGTCGGCGAGTTGGAAAAGGCGGGCCTGCCCACCAGCGGAAAGATTCACCTGTATGACGGACATACGGGCGAACGGTTTGATCAGGAAGTGACCGTGGGTATTATTTACATGCTCAAGCTTTCGCACCTTGTGGATGATAAAATCCACGCGCGTTCGATCGGGCCATACTCGCTTATTACACAGCAGCCGCTGGGTGGTAAGGCGCAGTTTGGCGGTCAGCGTTTTGGTGAGATGGAAGTATGGGCCCTGGAGGCGTATGGCGCCGCTTATACGCTGCAGGAAATACTTACCGTGAAAAGTGATGACGTTACGGGTCGTTCCAAAACCTATGAAGCCATTGTTAAAGGTGAAAATCTCCCCGATCCGGGTATTCCCGAGTCGTTCAACGTATTGATTCGTGAACTTCAGGGACTGGGTCTTAAAATCCGCCTTGAATAGCGGATCACGAGAGATTTTGCCTGAAACACTTTAAAGGAGCTTTGCTTTGCAAATAAAAAGAAGTCCAAACAAATTTAATAAAATTATTATCGGATTGTCTTCCGCGAATGATATTCTGGAACAATCGTACGGTGAGGTGACCAAGCCGGAGACGATCAATTACCGTTCCTTCAAGCCTGAAAAGGACGGTTTGTTCTGTGAGAAAATCTTTGGTCCGGTTAAGGACTGGGAGTGCCATTGCGGTAAATACAAGCGTATTCGCTACAAGGGCATCATTTGCGACCGCTGCGGTGTGGAAGTGACACAAAAATCGGTACGCCGTGAGCGCATGGGACATATATCTCTGGCCGTTCCCGTGGTGCACATTTGGTTCTTCCGTTCCCTGCCTTCCAAGATCGGTTATTTATTGAATATCACGCCGAAAAACCTGGAACGTATCATCTATTATGAAAATTATGTGGTGGTGAATCCGGGTAAAAGCGATCTGAAGTTCAAGGAACTGATCAACGAGGAAGAGTACTTTAACCAACTGGACGCCCATGGGGAAGGCAATGATGACCTGCCCGATGACGATCCCGATAAATTTATTGCAAAAATTGGCGGCGAGGCCATTTTTCATCTGTTGAAGATGATCGACCTCGAGCAAAGCGCCATTGAGTTGCGCAAGGCCGTAAAAACGCAAACCTCCGAGCAGAAAAGAACCGAGGCTCTGAAGCGCCTTAAGGTTGTGGAAGCTTTCCGGGTGCGCGAAAAGAACACGGAATACCGTAACAAACCCGAATGGATGGTGCTGGATGTTATCCCGGTGATTCCGCCGGAATTACGCCCGTTGGTACCGTTGGAAGGCGGCCGTTTTGCCACCAGCGATCTTAATGATTTATACCGCCGGGTCATCATCCGTAATAACCGTTTGAAAAAGTTGTTGGAAATCAAGGCGCCCGAGGTCATTCTGCGTAACGAAAAAAGAATGCTGCAGGAATCGGTTGATTCGCTGTTTGACAATTCCAAGCGTTCCGCGGCCATGCGCTCCGACGGCGACCGTCCTCTGAAATCCCTTTCCGATATGTTGAAGGGTAAGCAGGGGCGTTTCCGCCAGAACCTGTTGGGTAAGCGCGTGGACTATTCCGGCCGTTCGGTAATTGTGGTGGGGCCCACCCTGAAATTGCATGAATGCGGTCTGCCCAAGGATATGGCCATCGAGCTGTTTAAACCTTTTATTATCCGTAAGCTGGTTGAACGGCGCTATGTAAAAACCGTAAAAAGCGCCAAGAAGCTGGTGGAACGCCGCGGTCCCGAGGTTTGGGATATTCTGGAGGAGATGATCGAAGATCATCCCGTACTGCTCAACCGCGCGCCGACGCTTCACCGCCTGGGTATTCAGGCTTTTCAGCCGGTGCTGATCGAGGGCAAGGCCATCCGTCTCCATCCCCTGGTGTGTGCCGCTTTTAACGCGGACTTTGACGGTGACCAGATGGCGGTGCACCTGCCATTAAGTTACGAGGCCCAGGTGGAAACCAAGCTGTTGATGCTGGCCAGTCATAACATCCTTTCTCCGGCCAATGGTAAGCCCATTGCCGTTCCCAGCCAGGATATCGTGTTGGGTTGCTACTATCTGACCAAGCTCAATCCGGATGCGGAAAAGGGCCGGGGGATGATCTTTGCCTCGCCCGCGGAGGTGATACTGGCCTATGATATGGGCAAGGTGGATCTCCATGCGGCTATAAAGGTACGCCATAAGGGTTCCATCATCGAAACAACCACCGGACGGGTTATTTTTAACCAGATCGTACCGGAGTCGGTTGGATTTGTAAATCAGATATTGTCCAAAAAAGCGCTGTCGCAGTTAATCGCCGATGTTTATCGCATTACGGGCAACAAAACAGCGGCCGAATTTTTGGATAACCTTAAAGCGTTGGGCTTTTATAACGCCATGCGCTGCGGGGCATCCGTGGGCTTGTCCGACATTATGATCCCCGAAGAAAAATATGAAATGATAAAAGAGGCCCAGGAAGAGGTTGACGAGATCAGCTCTCAGTATGAAATGGGTTTCATTACCGACGGCGAGCGTTATAACAAGGTTATTGACGTTTGGACCCGTACCTCGTCCATGGTGGCCGAGATCATGTTCCGTAAGCTGAAAGCAAACCGCAACGGTTTCAACCCCCTCTATATGATGTCCGATTCCGGCGCGCGGGGCAGCAAGGAGCAGATTCGTCAGCTGGCCGGTATGCGGGGTTTGATGGCCAAGCCGCAAAAATCGCTTACGGGACAGACGGGTGAAATTATCGAAAACCCCATTACCGCCAACTTCCTGGAAGGTTTGTCGGTAATCGAGTACTTTATCTCCACCCACGGCGCCCGTAAGGGTCTGGCCGATACCGCGCTTAAAACAGCCGACGCCGGTTATCTTACCCGTCGCCTGGTGGATGTGGCCCAGGATGTAATCATCACAGAGAAAGATTGCGGCACCATTTTGGGGCTGGATGTTTCCGACCTTAAGGAAGGGGAAGAGATAATAGAACCCCTGGCCGAGAGGGTGATGGGACGCGTGGCCGCGGAAACCATTAAAGACCCGGAAACAAAGGAGATAATCTGTAAGCGTAACAGCATGATTGATGAGGAAGCCGCCGAGCGCATTCATCAGTCGCAGATCGAAACCATCAAGGTGCGTTCCGAGCTGACCTGCGAAACAAAGCAGGGACTGTGCGCCATGTGTTACGGCCGCAACCTGGCCACCGGCGATCTGGTGGAAGTTGGAGAAGCGGTTGGCGTTATGGCCGCCCAAAGTATCGGCGAGCCGGGTACGCAGTTGACCCTGAGAACGTTCCATATCGGGGGTACCGCGTCGCGTATCGCCACGGAAACCCAGGTGGAATCCAAAATAGAAGGTAAGGCCAAGTTCATCAATATCAAGACCGTGGCCAACAGCGAAGGGCAAAACCTGGTTATCGGGCGTAACGGTAAAATTGAAATTCTTGATAACGACAACCGCTCCATTGGTACCATGAATATACCTTACGGGTCTATTCTTTTGGCCAAGGACAAAAGTAAAATTAAAAAGGGCAGCCCTGTTTTTGAATGGGATCCCTATTCGTCCGTAATTATAGCCGACAAGGCCGGAAAGGTGCGTTTTCAGGACCTTATTGAAAGCCACACCTTTAAGGAAGAGCTGGATGAGCAAACGGGACGTAAACAACGTGTGGTTATCGATTCCAAAAACAAGAACCTTAACCCGCAGATCAACATCATTGGCGACAATGACGAGGTGATCAGCCAGTTCATCATTCCGGTAAAATCATTCTTGCAGGTGGAAGACGGCGATGAGATCCATGCCGGTACCATTCTGGTTAAAATTCCCAGGGAGTTCGGAAAATCCCGGGATATTACGGGTGGTCTGCCGCGCGTGGCCGAGTTGTTCGAGTCGCGTCAGCCTAAATTGCGGGCCGTGGTAAGTGAAATCGACGGCTATGTCAAGTTTGGCGCCATTAAGCGCGGTGTTCGCGAGTTGATCGTCGAGTCGGACATGGAAACAAAGAAATATTCGGTTTCGCACGGGGTACATATCCTGGTGCATGAAAACGACTTTGTGGAAGCCGGCGAGCGTTTAACCGACGGGGCGATCTCTCCCGACGATATTCTGGCCATTAAGGGGCCGAGCAAGGTGCAGGAATATCTGGTGAATGAAATCCAGGAAGTTTACCGTTTGCAGGGCGTGAAGATAAACGATAAGCATATCGGTATCATAGTGCGTCAGATGCTGCAAAAATATCTGGTAAAGGATTCCGGTGATACCAGGTTCCTGAACGGTGACAAGGTTCATAAAAGCGATTTTATGGAAGAAAACAGACGTATCGCCAATAAGATCGTTATTGAAGATCCGGGTGACTCCCTTTTTATGGAAGGACAGATTTCCGATAAGAAGACGGTTGACGCCATTAACCGCGATCTTAAAAAAGCCAAAAAGGAACCTGTGAAATACAGAAAAGCGCAGCCGGCCTCTTTTTCGCCCCTGCTGCTGGGTATAACGCAGGCGTCCTTAACGACCAAGAGCTTTATTTCGGCCGCCTCGTTCCAGGAGACGACACAAGTACTGACCGACGCCGCCACTTCGGGTAAGGAAGATCATTTGATCGGCCTTAAGGAGAATGTGATTATGGGGCATTTGATCCCCGCCGGTACCGGTTTGAAGAAGTACGACGCCCTGCGCATGGAACTGGATGAATCGCTGATTCCCAGCGAGGAAGACGACGACGGGGAAAACGTCGAATCGACTGAAGAATAATTGTATAAATGTTTGACCTGGATAAATTGATTTATTAAATTACCAGTCTGCAACTTTTTGGAGGTTTGAATTGCCAACGATTAATCAGCTGATCCGCAAAGGGCGGAAAGCAGTAGTAAAAAAGAATAAGGCGCCCGCTTTGGGAGCCTGCCCTCAAAAAAGGGGCGTATGTACGCGTGTTTACACCACAACGCCTAAAAAGCCGAATTCGGCCTTGCGTAAAGTGGCCCGCGTGCGCCTGACAAACGCAATTGAAGTAACGGCCTATATTCCCGGTGAAGGTCATAATCTGCAGGAGCACTCCATTGTTTTGATACGGGGTGGTCGTGTGAAGGATTTGCCGGGGGTGCGTTATCACATCGTGCGGGGTACGCTGGATACCACGGGTGTGGAGGACCGCACGCAAAGCCGTTCAAAATATGGAACCAAAAAACCTAAGTCTAAATAAGCTGGACTCTTTGGAGAGAATATGCGTAGAAGAAGACCGCCTAAAAGAACCATACTGCCGGATCCTAAATATAAGGATATCGTTGTTGCTAAATTTGTGAACGGCATGATGTTGGATGGCAAAAAAAGTGTTGCTGAGAAAATTTTTTATGATGCCCTGGATATTATCGAGAGCAAGTTGAAAAAATCGCCGCTGGATGTGTTTAAGAAAGCCATGGAAAATGTGGCTCCCATGCTTGAGGTGAAGTCCCGTCGCGTTGGCGGCGCCACCTATCAGGTGCCGGTGGAAGTTCGTTCCAACAGGCGTCAGGCCCTGGCCATTCGCTGGTTGGTGCGCTACTCCCGTCTGCGGAATGAGAAGACGATGGCTGAAAAACTGGCGGCCGAATTGATATTGGCCCACAAGGGTGAAGGTTCCAGTGTTAAAAAGAAAGAAGATACTCATAAGATGGCCGAAGCGAATAAAGCTTTTGCCCATTTTAGATGGTAAAGGTTGATCTGATATAATGGCACGAAAAGTAAAATTAGAAAAACTGCGCAATATCGGCATTATGGCCCATATTGACGCGGGTAAAACAACGACAACGGAGCGGATTCTCTATTATACCGGTCGCCTGCACCGCATGGGTGAAGTCCATGAAGGCGGGGCTACGATGGATTGGATGGAGCAGGAAAAAGAGCGGGGTATTACCATTACCTCCGCCGCAACCACCGCTCAATGGCGCGACCATGTGATCAATATTATCGATACGCCGGGTCACGTTGATTTTACGGTGGAAGTTGAGCGTTCCTTGCGGGTGCTGGATGGGGCCGTGGCCTTGTTTTGCGCCGTGGGTGGTGTGGAGCCGCAGTCGGAAACCGTTTGGCGTCAGGCCGATAAGTACGGTGTTCCGAGAATTGCCTTTGTGAACAAGATGGATCGCGTGGGCGCGGATTTTTACAATGTATTGCAAATGATTAAGGATCGTCTGGGCGCCTCGCCGGTGCCTTTGCAGATTCCCATCGGCGATGGAGAGCTTTTTACCGGGCTGATTGACCTGCTTTCGATGAAGGCGGTGCTTTATAATGAAAATACCCTGGGCGCGGAATATGAGGAAGCTGAAATCCCCGATGATCTGAAGGAGAAAGCCGAAGAGTATCGCAATCAAATGCTGGAGGCGGTTTCCGACTATGATGAAGACCTGATGGTGAAATATCTTGAGGGTGAGGAAATTTCGGCCAAGGAAATTGAAGCTGCCGTGCGCAAGGCGACGCTTGACCTCTCCATTACCCCTGTTTTTTGTGGCTCTGCCTTTAAAAACAAGGGGGTTCAGAAGTTGCTGGATGGCGTTATTGCCTATCTGCCTTCTCCGCTGGATGTGGGTGAAATTGCCGGTACGGATGTGGATGGCGATAAGGAACTTACGCGAAAGCCTTCCGATGATGAACCCTTTGCCGCCCTGGCTTTTAAGGTAATGGTAGACCCTTTTGTGGGACGCCTGACCTTCTTCCGTGTGTATTCGGGCGTTTGTGAAGCGGGCTCCTATATCTATAATGCCGCCAGCGGTAAAAAGGAACGGGTCGGTCGTTTGTTGCAGATGCATGCCAATCACCGCGAGGATATTAAAGAAGTGCGCACCGGCGACATCGCCGCCATGGTGGGTTTGAAAAATACACGCACCGGTGATACCCTGTGCGACAGTAATAATCACATCGTTCTGGAATCCATGCATTTTCCCGAGCCTGTTATTTCCGTGGCTATTGAGCCCAAGACCAAGGCGGATCAGGAAAAGCTGAGTCAGTCTCTTGTAAAATTAAGCGACGAGGATCCCACCTTCCGCGTACGTACCGATGAAGAAACCGGTCAAACGATTATCAGCGGCATGGGTGAATTGCATCTTGAAATTATTATTGACCGGCTGCTGCGGGAATTTAAAGTGGGCGCCAACGTAGGTAAGCCGCAGGTGTCGTATAAGGAGACCATCACCAAAACCGTTGAGGCGGAAGGCAAATTTGTACGCCAGTCCGGTGGTCGTGGTCAGTATGGTCATGTTGTGATTGAGCTGAGCCCGAATGAACCCGGAAAAGGTTTTGAGTTCGAAGATAACATTGTTGGCGGGGTAATCCCGCGCGAATACATCAATCCCGCGCGCCAGGGAATGGAAGCGGCCTTAAAGAACGGTGTTCTGGCCGGCTATCCGCTTGAGGATGTTAAAGTGCGTCTGTTTGACGGTTCATTCCACGATGTGGACTCCAACGAAATGGCCTTTAAAGTGGCCGGTTCGATGGCTCTGCAAAACGGCGCCAAAAAGGCGGGGCCTGTTCTTATGGAGCCGGTGTTTAGCATAGAAGTGGTTGTGCCCGAGGAATATATGGGTGATGTGATCGGCGATCTTAACTCACGGCGCGGAAAGATATCCGGTATTTTGCCCCGGAAGGACGCCCAGGTTGTAAGCGGGCATGTTCCCCTGAGTGAAATGTTCGGGTACGCGACCGTTCTGCGTTCCATTACGCAGGGCCGTGCGGTCTATTCCATGCAGTTTGATCACTATGAGAAAGTGCCGGATAGCATAGCAAAAGAAATAATTGAAAAAGCACAAAGTGCTGACTAATAAGATTGGTTTATAAGGAGTCACAAAATGGCTAAAGAAAAATTTGATCGAAGTAAACCGCACGTAAACATTGGTACGATCGGTCACGTGGATCACGGAAAAACAACCCTGACCGCCGCCATTACGCAGGTATTGGCCAA
>JALTKX010000200.1:0-3620 GCA_027006055.1 Calditrichia bacterium
CCTTTCTGTTTGATCAGTTCCTGCTGGCCCGCGGCATTCTTACCGGCAAATCGGGTTTTAGCCTGGTTCCCGGTTCCATAAATATCGAACGTTTCCCGGAAATGATGGTCGGGCAATACAAAAAACCCCGCCGCTTTGGCCGGGGACGCAAAACCGACCTTAACGGCTTTAGCGACCATTTCCCCATTTCGCTGCGCCTGCGGGAAAAAACACGCTGACCATGGATGAACTTCGACTGACCGGCGACGGTTCGCACACCCTTTACTCCCCGGAATACGGACAAACCTACCATTCCCGCTTCGGCGCCATCGAAGAGAGCAGACATGTTTTTCTGCAAGGCGTGCGCCTGGAAGAGCTGCTTAAGAGGAACAAAACGGTGACCCTTCTGGAAATCGGTTTCGGCACCGGTTTAAACTTTTGGCTAAGCGCCCGGCCTTTTTTGGCGGGCAACCGGCGGCTTAACTACCGGGCCGTTGAGGCGCGCCTTTTGCCGGGGGAGACCTTTTCCCGCCTTAACCATGCCCGCCTGTTGGGGCTGGAAGAGCCCTTTGGCGCTTTCCTGCGCTGGCGGACCGACCTGGATGAGAAAAATCCGGGGACACACTCTTTCCGCTACAACACTTTACGGCTGGAGCTTTTTCCGGGGGACGCCCTTCAGGCCGACTATGCGGAAAACTCCTGCCATGGCGTCTACCTGGACGCTTTCAGTCCCGATAAAAACCCCGAGTTGTGGAGCGTGGACTTTTTACAGCGCCTGTACCGCGCCTTAAAACCGGGCGGCCTTCTGGCCACCTACAGCTCCCGCCGTTCCGTGCGCGAGGCGCTAACGACCTGCGGTTTTTATGTCGAAAAACGCCCCGGCCCGCGGGGGAAACGTGAAATTTTGTCCGCTGTTAAGCCCTAAGTGGTTAAAAAACAAACATTTTTATGTTTTTTTCTTATCAATCGGGAAAAATATTCCGATTTTTTGCATACGTTTTTTAAGGAAGCTGTGCCATGTCCCCCTTATCCATTTTAATTATGGGTCAATCGCCCGAGGAAAATCGTCAGCTCATAGCCGCCTTGCGCGAGCTTGAGCCAAACCGTTTTACCATAAGCGAAGTCTGTTGCATTGATGACGGGCTCAAAAAAATAAAAGAGATCGCTTTCGATCTGATCTTTATCGATATGTCCGCCATCGGACGCTTTAACATGGATCACCTGGAAAAGGTCACGGCGGGAAGTCCCTACACACCCGTTGTTGCCATTACCGATGTGCCTGACGATAAAAAAGCGCTGGAGGTGCTAAAGCACGGCGCGCAGGATTTTATCGATCGTTCCAGTATAAACAAAAGCATGCTGAACCGAATCATACATTACAGTATTGAGCGGCTCAACTATAAAAGAAAACTGCAAAAACGGGAAGAACAACTGCTGACCATAGCGCACAACAACCATGACGGCATGGTTATTGTCGATCGCGAGCAAAGAATACACTATACCAATCCCGCGGCGGAAGCGGTTTTATACGCCCAGGGCTGTACCGGCACGGGCGGTCTCTTCCCCTGGTCTCTGGAAGAGGGCAATACCTTTACCCGTAACATTTCCAGCGGCAGCCAGGAAGCCTATCTGGAAATACATATCTCGCCCATAAGCTGGAACAATGAGGTGATGAGCCTGGTCACCCTGCGTGATATCAGCGCCGGCGAAAAGGCCAAAAAACTGAAAAAAGAGACGGAAGAGCTGAAAATGGTCAAGGAGATGGCCGCCGGGATTGCCCATGAGTTTTCCCAGCCGCTGCAGGTACTCAGCGGCACCCTGGAGATGATGGACGTGGACGGTCCCACCCCGCAACGCATAGAGAAATGTAAAAAGATGAATCAGCGCATCGTCGGTCTGGTGGAATCCCTGCGCGACCTGACCCATATCTGCAAGCGGGACTATCTGGATTATAAAATTATGAACATCAAGGCCTCCGGGGAAAAACCCATGCCCTTGCAGTAAGCGCCATTATTGGGCGGCGCACTCCTCCAGCCGCACAAGTTCCTTCCAGTGCCGGTGATAACGCTCCAGCCGCCGTAAATCCTTTTCCCGCAGATTAGAGAGCCTGCGGATATTCATATTATCGCTTAAATCGGCCAGCTTAATCTTACGGGCCAGGGGATTATCCTTCAGCCTCTCTATATAAGCGTCGTAGCTGTCTTTTTCGTAGTGGGTGAGCAAATCGACCACTTCCAGCACCTGTGTGCTAAAGCCTTTTTCGGCCAGTTGTTCCAGCGTCCAGTCGGAATCTTCGATCACGTCATGCAAAATGGCGGCGGTTTTACCGGGAATGGTATCCATCTGCATCATCACCCGCAGGGGATGCAATATATAGGGCTCGCCGTTTTTCTGCTTTTGTCCGGCGTGGGCCTGCAGGGCTATCTGCAGGGCCAGTTCCAGATCACCCATGGTCGCCCTCTTCCGCAAAGGTTATCGCCAAAAGCGTAATGTCATCCTGTGGCAGGCCGGGGGCGCTGTATCCGGTTACGGCCGTTATGATGTTTTCGCAAAGTGCGCCCATATCGCGGGATTTCTCTTCCACCATAATGACCGCCAGCCGCTCCTCGCCGAACTCCTTCATCCGGCCGTTGCGCGCCTCTACCACACCGTCGGTATACAAAAGCAAAACATCACCGTTTTGAAAGGAGACCCGTTGGGAGCGGTAATCGTAATCGATGATGCCGATGGCCATGCCGGTAGAGGAGAGTTCCGTGATCTTGAAGGGGCGGCGCAGTAAAAACTGCGGATTGTGTCCGGCGCTGATATACTCGACCTCGCCGATACGGGTATTGATTTTGGCCAGAAACATGGTGATAAAACGGTCGTCCGTGGAGAGCTCCATAATCAGCCGGTTGAGCTTTTTCATTACCAGGCTTAAATCCGAAGTGAACTCCAGATAGGCCTTAAGAGTGGCGTTCAGGGTGGAAACCAACAGAGCCCCGGGCACGCCCTTGCCGGAAACATCGGCGATGGCCACGATGGTTTCATCATCGCTTAAGGGAACAACGGTGTAAAAATCGCCGCCCACGCCCTGGCAGGGAATATAGCGGCCGTACATTTTTAAGCGGGGAATCTCCGGCAGTATTTCGGGAACGATCAGCCGTTGAATTTCGGCGGCCACGGCAATCTGGCTTTTGATCTTTTCATTTTCCAGCGCCTTGATCAGCAGACGGGAGTTTTCGATGGCCACGGCGGCCTGACCGGCAAAAATGGTAAAGGTGCGCAGGTCGTGTTCGTTAAAGGATTTTCCGTCAAAGCGGTTCAGGGCCTGTACCACGCCGATGGTTTTCCCCCGGTGCTGCATGGGCACGCACAGGATGCTGTGGGTGCGAAAGCCGCTGCGTTTATCAAAGGAGGGGTCAAAGCGCGGATCGTTGTAGGCCTCCGGTATCAACAGGGGCTTGCCGCTTTGGGCCACCTTGCCGGCAATACCCTGCCCCGGCCGGATGCGATAACGTTTCACCTGCTTGCCCTTGGGGCCCAGGGCCACGCGAAATTCCAGGTCGCCGTCATCCATGGTCAGCATCAGCGAGACGGCCTCCACGGCCATCACCTCCATGCATTTCTCCATGATGGTTTCCAGCAGCATCTGAATATCC
>JALTKX010000200.1:3630-4041 GCA_027006055.1 Calditrichia bacterium
GCCGCGCCGTCTGTTTTTCAAAATCATTGGGCGCCCGGCCGTGGGCATGCACGCCCAGAAAGCCAAAGGTTTTGTTTTCAAAACGGATGGGATAGAGATGGTCAATACCGAAGTGACTCATAAACTCCGCGGCATTCAGCGACTCATCCCCTTGATTGCGATAGAGCGCCTTGGGGTAGTAGTTGAGCCAGTCGATTTCCGCGCCCTTAAAAAAGGGAGAAAAGGCCTCCCGCGGAAAGGTGAAAAGGGGCCGTACCTCATTGCCCCGGATCTCGGGAAAAATCAGCAGATATTTGTAATTAAAGAGCCGTTGATAGTAGGCCAGCAACTGATTGGGGTCGCCGTGCAGAACCTCAAGCCGCTCTTTGTGGGAAGATTGCATTGTTTTCATGGCCAGGGTGGTTGATTAAG
>JALTKX010000201.1 GCA_027006055.1 Calditrichia bacterium
GGTGGTATTTCCTTCTTTCGCCAGGGTGAATTCGGCTATATGCACACCCAGCTTGCCGAGGGTACCCAGACCATCCGCCGCGGCA
This sequence comes from Calditrichia bacterium, assembly GCA_027006055.1. Classification (GTDB taxonomy): domain Bacteria; phylum Calditrichota; class Calditrichia; order Calditrichales; family J004; genus J004. Next base: position 86 of record JALTKX010000201.1, read on the forward strand.
ACGATATTCAGGTTACCCCCGTAACAACTCCCGCCCCGGAATACCGCGGCCACTTTAGCGGCGCCAACAACAATGTGGATGATTACGAGGTCATCACCGCTTTTCAGGAAGACAGCTACGGCCGGCTGTGGATTGCCAACGCCTACGCGCAAAACGGCAAATATCTTGCCGTGGTCCCCTATGATGAACAAACCCGGTTTCCGGATCTGGACAAGAGCCAATGGCGCTATTTCGGCGTTTCCGACAACCTGCGCCTTTCCGGCGATAAGGGTATTGCGGCCATCACCATCGATGACTTCGGCCGTGTATGGCTGGGCACCCACGACCAGGGCGTCTATATCCTGGACTACAACAACACCCTGGATGACCGCAGTGATGACGCTGTTTTCCGGCGCAACATCGATGATAATCTGGCGGGCAATGAGGTACGCGCCCTGGCCGTGGACAAAGATGGCGTGGTCTGGATTGGTACCACCGCCGGCCTCAGTTCCTATGACGGTCTGAACTTCTACCGCCATCCCGGAGACGGTATCGCCGGCGTGGACGGCCCCATCGGCAATGAGATCAGTCAGATTGTCGTCGATGAATACAATAACAAGTGGGTGGCCACCTCCTCCGGTTTGAGTATTTTACGTGCCCAGCGCAGCGTTTTTGAATCCGGAGCCTGGGTCAGCTTTACCACCGCCAACAGCGGCCTGCTGGACAATAACGTGCACAGTGTTTCCATAGACCCGGTTACCGGAGAAGCCTGGATCGGTACGGAATCGGGCATATCCGTCTATAGCGGGGCCTTTGCTGAAATCCGCCCCGACTTTAAACAGGTGATCGCCGGGCCGAACCCCTACATCCAGGATGGACGACAGACACCGTTTATCATCAAGCGGCTGAAAAACAATTCCACCGTCAAGATTTTATCCCTGAACGGGCGTCTGATCCGCACACTGAAAGTGGATGACGGCGAAATCGAAGGCGGGCGCGCCATTTGGGACGGCAAGGACAAAAACGGTAATACCGTGGCCAGCGGCATTTACATCTTTTCAGCGTATACGGCGGATGGCAGCGCCACCAGTGGTAAAATCGCGGTAGTTAATCCCTGATTATGTTAACGTCACTTTACTTAAAGAATTATATTCTGATCAAAGAAGCCGAGGTGCCTTTTCATCCCGGCTTAAATATCGTCACCGGTGAGAGCGGGGCCGGTAAATCCATTCTCGTCGGGGCCCTGGCCCAGATTGCCGGGGCACGCGGCAGCAGTGACATGGTGCGCGGCGATGAGCGCAAAGCCGTCATCGAGGCCCACTTCACCCTGGAGCAGCAACACCCCCTGTGGCTCCTGCTCGATCAAAACGATCTGGAACGCAACGGCGATCTGTTGATCATCCGTAAGGAAATCAACGCCTCGGGTAACTCGCGTATTTTTATCAACGACACGCCGGTTTCCCTGCAAATTCTTAACAGTTTCAGCCGGCAAATGATAGACCTGCATGGCCAGCACCAGCATCAAAAGCTGCTGCACCCCGAAAACCATCTTGGCTATCTGGATCTGTTTGCCGCCAACGGGGAGTTACGCGGACAATTCAAAGAGGCCTACGACAACTATCTGCATCTGGCCGCCGAACTCAAACGTTTACATGCCGAAAAAGAGACCGCCCGCCAAACCGAAGAGTTGTACCGTTTTCAAATCGCCGAGCTGCAACAGCACCAAATTGACGATGCCGACCCCGAAGCCCTGCGCGAGGAACTGCGGCGCCTGCAAAATTATGAGAAAATCCACCAGTCTGCCGGGACGGTTTTAAACCTGCTTTACGAAAATGAAATTTCCCTCTCGGAAATGCTGAAGGAACTGCTGGATCAGTTGCGCTTTCTCGGCTCCGTGGACAGGGAGTTTGAGGCTTACCGTGAAAATGTGGAGCAGGGACAGGCCCTGATCGAGGATGCCGGACAATTTACCGAACGCTATCTCAGCGGCCTGGAGTTTGACCCGCAACGGGCGGAGTATCTGCGGCAGCGGGTCTCCGATCTCGATTTTCTGCTCAAAAAATATCAAAAGGACGATATCGAAGCCCTGCGCGCCTTTAAGGAAGAGCTGAGTGAAAAGCTGGACGCCATCGCCAATGTGGATCAATTCATCACCCGTGCCGAAAAAGAACTGAAAAGCCGGATAGAGACGCTGAACACCCTGGGGAAACAGCTTTCACACTCCCGGGCGGAAGCGGCCCAAAAACTGCATGAGCGCATCCACGCCTATCTTAGGGATATGGCCATGCCCGAAAGCTGTTTTCACTGTGACCTGATAACCACGCCCAATCCCACATCGCCCTTCCGCCTGGAAAATGAGACGCTGGAATTATCCGAAACCGGTTTCGAAACCGCCCGCTTTATGTTTACGGCCAATCCCGGGGAAGCGGCCCGGCCCTTGCATAAAATTGCCAGCGGTGGTGAGTTGTCCCGCATCATGCTGGCCATAAAAAGCATTCTGGCCGCCCGGGACAAAACCCCTTTGCTGGTCTTTGATGAAATCGATAGCGGTATTTCCGGAAAAACCGCACAGATTACCGGCAAAAAGATCGAGGAGCTGGCCGGCTACCATCAACTCATCTGCGTTACCCACCTGCCGCAGATCGCCGCCTTTGCCGACCGCCACATCCGGGTTTATAAATCCAGTACGGCGCAAAGCACCGAAGTACGGGTGGATGTACTGGATAATGAAGCCCGTATCGAGGAACTGGCCGGTTTGCTGGGCGGGGAGGAAGTCGGCAGCCAAAGCCGGGCCAACGCCCGCGAACTTCTGGCCCGCAGCGGCAAATTCCCTTCCGCGTAAGCTCTCGACCCCACCCCCGGCCTTCGGGGAGGGGGCAGGATACAGGTAATAGCGTTAACCTCCGGATTCACCCGGGGGTTTGGAAAAGATGCGGAATTCCCGTCATCCGTTTCAACGGATTAGCCCATGCCGGAAGCCCCCTGACAGGCTGTGCCCAGAAACTTCGTGTGCGAGTTCTCGAACCCCACCCCCGACCCCTCCCCGACCATTCGGGGAGGGGAGTCATGATGGGCAAAAGGAGGTAAGGGACGCAAAAGTCCCTCCTATTCGTTTCAACGGATTAGCCATGCGGATCGGGAACGGAAGATTTCCCGCCCTTGGGCTTGTACGCCCCGACAAGTTCTTCACCGATACCAGGCGCAGGCCCCCCCTTTCGCGGAGTTTACAGGCCGATTTAATTATCAACCTCAATTGGTCAAAATATTACCACTATCGCCTTTTTTTAACATTTTTATTTTTTACGCCGCCTCTCTGCCACCGCCATTTACAGCAAGATGTAAGCCAAAAAACTTACCCCCGCGTGAAGAAAAAGTGATTTAATTTCCCCTATTCTGCTTCGACTAATAAAACAGAGGGAGCCGGAGCAGTGAGAAAGGCAGGATTACATGCTTTTTAGAAATATATTTTTGTTTGTCGCCACACTTGGTCTGGCCGGAACACTTTCCGCCGGGATAAGCACGGACTATGTCACCTACAAAGCGCCCCTGCCGGGACAAACGTATCTGAACTACCACTTCAGTCTGGATAATGCCGATATCACCTATAAGCGTGACAGCGTAGGCTATGACGGCGCCATCGAAGCCACCCTTTACCTCTATAATGAAAAAGAGGAACTGCAGGCTCTCGAAAGCATAAGCCAATCCTTCCACTGTCTTCGTTTTGATAAAACCATTGCCAGCGACGTCACCCACTACCTGTGTCTGCGTCTTAGCGTAAACCCGGGAGACTACCGGGCGCGCTTTGTCGTCCGCAATAAACACGGCAACAGGGAATTCACCAAAAAAGAATCCCTTCATATCCCGTCCTATTACGGCGGTTTTCACCTGAGCGCCATACAATTGCGCTCCGCTCCGGCCCGTCCGGGAGCGCGGGCCTATCCCAATTTAGACCGAACCTATTTTTTCAGCGCGCCCGTTGTGCACATATACTACGAGTCCTATTTCCCCGAAAGCACCGCCAATGTGGAGGTGACCTATACTCTGATGAAAGAGGACGGCGCAATCGTTTACTCTAAAAAGGAAAGAGTGGCCGTGGCCGGCCGCAACCCCGGCTTTAAAACCACCCTGTCCACCACTTCGCTGCCGCCCGGCGCCTACCGTCTGAAGATCAGCCAAAACAACGGCGGCGCCATCGCCGAAACGGAAAACAGCTTTACCGTCGTTCAATCGCCCATCGATCTGCGCTTTAAAACCTATGAACAGGCACTTAGGGAAATTCGCTATCTGTTAACCGCGGCGCAATACGACTCCATGCGGGCCATAACGGCCAACCATTGGCAAGAGGCCCTGAATGAGTTCTGGAAAAAGCGCGACCCCCGGGGACAAACCCCGCTCAACGATGTGATGCTGGAGTATTACCGGCGCATGCAAAATGCCAACAAGTGGTTCAGCTCTTCCTATAAAAAAGGCTGGCTTACGGATCTGGGCATGGTCTATATTCTTTTGGGGCAGCCGGACGTGGTTGTTAAGGCCGTATCCTCAGATCGCTTTGCCGGCGGCCGGCAGATATGGGAGTACCGTAAGCTGCATCTGCGCTTCACCTTTATCAGTCAAAGTGTCTTTTCCGAATACAGCCTGATCAATAAAAACGATCTGTTACTGGCGGCGCGGGACTAAAATTTTTCCCTTTAATGATCATCGCGCTCCCGCCGGGGGCGCTTTTTTCTTTTAAGGTCTTGGTATCCGTCCCATGCGGATGAATACATCGCTCCCTTCCCGGTCGCTTCATATTCCTTTTTTCTTTTATCTTGAGCAAATTCATACTAATTTACATTTAACCAACGATGTGGAGAGCCGGACATGCGTTTCTTCAAAATCTTTTTTTTACTTTTTATTCTGTGCGTCCCCCTTTTCGCGGCCGGGCCGGTACACCGTATCATCATCAACGGCGTGATCAATCCGGTGGCCTCCGAATATATAGAACAGGCCGTTGAGCGGGCCGAAAATGAAAACGCGCAGGCTCTGTTGATTCAGATGGATACTCCCGGTGGCCTGATGGAGTCCATGCACCGGATAATGAAAACCATCCAGAATGCCCGCATTCCCGTCATCGTCTATGTGGCCCCCTCCGGGGCGCGGGCCGCCTCGGCCGGCATGTTCATCACCTATGCCGCCCATGTGGCCGCCATGGCCCCAGCCACCAACATCGGTTCGGCCCATCCCGTTTTCGGCGGTGGCATGCCCGGCGGCGAAGAACAGGACTCCCTTTCCGGCAGTATTTTGATGGACAAGGTGACCAACGACGCCATCGCCAAGGCGCGGGCCGTGGCCGAACAACGCGGGCGCAACGCGGACTGGGCCGAGGAGGCCATCCGGGAAAGCGCCAACATCACCGCTTCGGAAGCCCTGAAACGTCATGTTATCGACTATATCGCCCCCACCACCGGCGATTTGCTCAAACAACTGGAGGGCCGGGTGGTCACCCTGGATGACGGCAGCGCCCATACGCTGGAAACCGCCAGCGCCACGGTTATCACCTTTGAAATGACCTGGCGCCAGCGTCTGCTCGATGTTATCGTCAATCCCAATGTGGCCTATATTTTGATGATGATCGGCACCCTGGGCATTATGCTGGAGCTGTACAGCCCCGGCGCCATCCTGCCCGGCGTGGCCGGAGGCATCGCCCTGATCACCGGTTTTTTCGCCCTTAACACCCTGCCGGTGAACTATGCCGGTTTTCTGCTGATACTCTTTGCCATCATTCTTTTCCTGCTGGAGATCAAGGTGCCCAGCTACGGACTGCTTTCCATCGGCGGCGTTATCGCCCTTTCCATCGGATCGCTCATGCTGATTGACTCGCCCATACCGGAGCTGAATATATCATGGGAGGTTATCGTGTTTGTGGTTATCTTTACCGCGCTGTTCTTTATGTTTGCCATCGGTCTGGCCTTGAAGGCCCAAAGGCGAAAACCGCAAACGGGTCAGGAAGGATTGGTAGGTGAAACCGGCGTGGTCAGCAAGGTATTGAATCCGGAAGGCACCGTGCGCGTCCATGGTGAATACTGGCGGGCCCGTAGCGATACACCCTTAAAAAAAGGCACCCGCGTGCAGGTGGTGGCGGTGGATAAAAATCACCTCATCTTAAGGGTAAAAGCCTTAGATTAATTTACACGTCTCTGGCGGAAGCTCCGCCGGAGACGACAGCATAAACCGGTTGTTTTAAAACCTAAGGAGGAGATATGAGTCCGGGTATTGGTCTTTTAGTTGCTATCCTTTTTATTTTAGCCAGCTCCATTCGTATCCTTAAGGAATATGAACGGGGCGTGATTTTCCGCCTGGGGCGTGTGATAAACTCAAAGGGCCCGGGCATCATCATTCTTATTCCCATGATCGATAAGATGGTCAAAATCAGTCTGCGCACGGTGGTGATGGACATCCCCCCGCAGGATGTGATTACCAAGGACAACGTTTCGGTTCAGTTAAACGCCGTCCTCTATTTCCGGGTGGTTGATCCCACCAAGGCGGTCATCGATGTGGAGAATTACCTCTTTGCCACCTCCCAACTGGCGCAAACCACCCTGCGCAGCATCGCCGGACAGGTGGAACTGGATGATCTGCTGATGGATCGCGAGCGCATCAATCAGGAACTGCAACAGATCATCGATACCCACTCCGACCCCTGGGGTATAAAAGTGTCGCTGGTGGAAATCAAACACATCGACCTGCCGGAAGAGATGAAGCGGGCCATGGCCAAGCAGGCCGAGGCCGAGCGGGAACGGCGGGCCAAGATCATTGCCGCCGAGGGTGAATTTACCGCCGCCGACAAGCTGACCCAGGCCGCCCATAAGCTGGACGAATCGCCTTCCGCCCTGCAACTGCGTTTTTTGCAAACCCTGGTGGAAGTGGCCGCGGAGAAGAACTCCACCACCGTATTTCCGGTACCCATCGATCTGTTTGCACCGTTTATAAAAAAAGTGCATCAGGAAATTGAAAACGCATCCAAATAGAGACTGTGCCATGAAACGTGTTCTGTTTACCTTTATCACCCTGCTGACATTAAACGCCTGTAGCATCAACAGACTGGCCGTGCGCCAGATGACGCCCATCTTTGAAGAGAGCGCCATGGCCCTGTACGAAGAGGATGACCTGCAACTGGCCGAACAGGCCCTGGCCTCCAATCTGAAACTGCTGGAAGGACTGTTGCGTAACGATCCGCGGAATCACAGCCTGTTGATGCTGCTGACCCAGGCCTATGCCGGCTACGCCCTGGGCTTTGTGGAAGACAGCAGCCCCCAAAGGGCCAAAAGCTTTTATCTGCGGGCCCGGGAATACGCCCGGCGGGCCCTGGATGACAAGGGGGTGGAGGTCACGGATATTGAACTGCTCAAAAGGAACGTGAACGCCATGGAGGCGGAAAAGATGCCGGCGCTGTTCTGGTACGCTTTTGCCTGGGCTGGTTATATCAATCTGAGCCTGGATGAACCCAAGGCTTTGCTGGAGTTGCCCCGCGTGGAGGTGATCATGGAGCGTATCGCCGGGTGGAATCCGGCCTATTTTAACGGCGCCGTTTATCTGTTCAAGGGCTCCATCTACGGCGTCAAGCCGCGCATCATGGGCGGCAACCCGGAAAAGGCGCGGGAACTGTTTGAAAAAAATCTGGAAATCACCGGGGGACGATTTTTGCTGACCTATGTTTACCTGGCCCGCTTTTACGCGGCCAAGGTTCTGGATGAGGAAGCCTTTGACGGCTATCTGCAAAAGGTGCTATCCTATAACCTGGAGCAGGCCCCGTCATTGAAACTGTTTAACGCCATTGCCCGCGACAAGGCTAAAAGATTGTTAACCATGAAAGAAGAACTTTTTTAAGGAGATGAGATGAGAGTGCTGAAGGGACTGATAATCCTACTGTTGATGAGCGGCTGGGCCCTGGCCCAGAAACCGGTAAAGATCAAATTTGCCACACTGGCCCCGGAAGGTTCCACCTGGATGAATGTGATGAAGGAGTTCAGTAAAAGCCTGAAGGAAAAAAGCGGCGGCAGCATCAACTTTAAAATTTACGCCGGCGGCACACAGGGCGACGAGAAAGATGTTCTGCGTAAAATCCGTATCAACCAGTTGCACAGCGGCGGCTTTACCGGCGTGGGGCTGGGAGAAATTCTGCCCGAGGTACGCGTTTTGGATACCCCCTTCCTTTTCCGCACCAAGGAAGAGGTTGATTTTATCGGTGAAAAGTTTTTTGACCGTTTCGCGGAGGGCTTTGAGAAAAAAGGCTATATTCTGCTGGGCTGGGCCGAGGTGGGCTGGGTGTATGTGTACACCAACCGCGCCCTGCGCAATGAGGAGGATATGAAAGGGGTAAAGATGTGGATGTGGGAAGGCGACCCTCTTTCCAAGGCCACTTTCGAAGCCTTTGGCGTGTCACCGATTCCCCTTTCCATCACCGATGTGCGCACCTCGCTGCAAACCGGCCTGATCGACGGCGTGTATACCTCGCCCCTGGCCTGCGTGGCCCTGCAATGGTTTACCAAGGTGAAATATGTGATGGACCTGCCCCTGGCCAACTCCAACGGCGCCGTGCTGATTTCCAAAAGGATGTTCAATAAGCTGACCCCGGAACAGCAGCAACTGCTGAAAAGCGAGGGCAAAAAATATTTTACGGAACTGACGCAACTCAGCCGCCGGGACAATGAAGCCGCCCGGGAAGAGATGTTTAAAAGCGGCCTGAAAAAAACCGAGATCACCGATCCCGCGCAGTTGGCCCAATTTGAGGCTATCGGGGCGAAGGCCCGGCGCAATCTGGTGGGTCAGTTATATGACGGGGAACTGCTGGATTCCATTGAACAGGCCTTAAAGGAATTCCGCGCCCAAAAAGGAAAATAATTATGGATATCAGGGAATTGACCGCCGTGTTGAACGGCCTTCTCGATGCCGGCGCCTATAAGGACTTATGCCCCAACGGCCTGCAGGTGGAGGGGCAGTCCGAAGTGCGTCATATCGTTTGCGGAGTAAGCGCCTGCGTGGATCTGTTTGAACAGGCCCTGAAGCACGGCGCGGACACCATACTGGTACATCACGGCATCATCTGGAATTTTGAACGTCCCCTCTACACGGGCGGCTATAAAAAGCGTGTAAAATTACTGTTGGAAAACAATATGAACCTGCTGGCCTACCACCTGCCGCTGGACGCCCACGGCACCCTCGGCAACAATGCGCTTATTGCCGGAGAACTGGAGCTGAGCGGACGGGAAGCCTTTGGCGACTACAACGGCGTCTCCATCGGCTTTAGCGGTCTTTTTGGGGATACGGCCGACAAGCTGTTTGAAAAGGTGCGCCAACGCATAAACCCCAACGCCATGATTTTCCCCTTTGGCCCGTCCGCGGTTAACCGGGTGGGCGTTATCAGCGGGGCGGCTCAAAAGGAAATCAAACAGGCGGTGTTGCAAGGCTTCGACGCCTTTATCACCGGCGAGGTCAGCGAACATGTTTATCATTACGCCCGGGAAGAGGGTATCCACTTTATCGCCGCCGGCCATCACGCCACCGAGGTGTTCGGCGTGCGCGCCCTGGGCGAATACATCGGCCGGGAGTTCAGCCTGAAAACCGAATTTATCAATATAGAAAATCCGGTATAAGGCGCGTTCAGGCGCGGTTTGTTTTTATCCGCTCCACAAACGCCCGGCCATCCCCGGCCTCCAGCAAGCGCTCCACCTTTTCCGCGGAAGAGGCTACTTTGGCAATCTCCGCCAGCAGGCGCAAGTGCAACTCGGGATCGCTTTCCGGGCTCAGCAAAAGAAAAAGCAGACGCACCGAATCGCCCTCGTAGGTGCGCAGGGTCAGCCCGGTGGGCACGATGCCCACAAAACAGAAGGCCCGGTCGATATCCTGGCAATGGATGTGCGGCGCCGCCACCCCGTGGGCCAGCGTTGTGGGAAACTCCTGCTCCCGCTCAAACAACCTCGGGCTTATCTTATCAAAAGGCAGATCGGGATACAGTGTACGGGCCAGATTCATAAGTCCCGACAGGGCCTCTTCATAACTTTCCGCCTCAAGATGCCGCACATGCCGCTCGTCCAGTAATCCGGCCAGGCCGGTCTTAAGCCTTTCCATAACCAGCACGGCTTCAGGCGAATCCTTTTCTCCGGCTTCGCCAAAGGTGATTCCTCCGGACGTCAGGCTTAACAGCACCCGGCCCCGGGCTTCCCTGCCGGGCACGGGCTGGCGCAGGGCCAGTTCGCCGTTAAGCAGTTGATAGGAGACCTGGGAAGGCTTCGGCATATGCGGCCAGACCGGTATACCCGGCCCGGCGATTTTTTTCTCCACTTCCGGGCTTTGGGAAGACCAGCGGTATAAATTTTTCTTTTCCACCACCTCCGACCAGTTTTCACAGATCAACTGGTTTAGGTCGCGGTTATCCGTCAGGGCCAGCACATGCCCGATGGTAACAAAAAGATCGGGAGGAAGAACATCGGTGGAAAGGGCGTTGCCCCGGTAGGCGCTGTAGCCCCTGGCGCGTGCGTCATTAACGGCGTCGGCGTTGGTATCCACCAAAACGCATTCCCCGCCCATATTTCTGGAGATAAAGTCCGCCGTCCGCCGGGAAAATTCATGGGCGCCCACAATGAGCCAGTTGGTTTTATCGGGCTGTTCCACCTTAAGTGTCCGGGCCAGCATGCCCGCCGTGCCGCCCTGTATCAGTATGGTGCTTATGATAATGCTAAAGGTAAAAGTTTCCAGAAACACCGACTCCGGGTGACCCAGGGCGGCCAGGCGCAGGCCGAACAGCGAGGCCATGGAACCGGCCACGACCCCCCGGGGGGCAATCCAGGACAAAAAGAGTTTTTCGTTAAGGGAAAGCGAGGTGCCCGCGGAACATAACAGAACGCTGAGAGGACGGATAAGAAAAAGCACCCCGGCCAGCACCAGCAGACCCATCCAGCCTATATCCAGAAAACTCTCCAGCTTCAGGTTGGCCGCCAACAGCATAAACACCAGGGCAATGGCCAGCTCGGTCAGTTCCGATTTAAACTGCTTGATGTGCTTTAGGCGGGGCGGCGCCGCCCAGCCGATCACCAGGCCGGCGATAACCACGGTCAGGATGCCCGACTCATGCACGATAAAATCCGAGATACTGAACAGAAACAGAGCCGCTCCAAAAACAAAAATATTGGTTTGCTCTTCCGGGATCAGCTCTTTTTCCAGTAGGCGGGCTATCAGCTTGCCGCCAACGTATCCCAACACCAAGCCGATAAAAAGGCGCAGGCTAAGGTGCCAGACATGGGTAAGAACGTTGCCTTCCACCGCCAGCCATTCAAAACACAATATGGCAATAAACACGCCGATGGGGTCGATCAACACCCCTTCCCAGTGTAGTATATGATACAATTTGGCCTTTATACGGATACGCTTGAGCAATGGCGCGATGACCGTTGGCCCGGTAACGATTATCAGGCTGCCGGCCAACAGGGACATCTCCACGGTAAAATCCAGTAAGAAATAGAGCAGGGTGGCCGTGCCCAGCCAGGTAACCAGCACCCCCAGGGTCAACAAACGCCAGATCATTTTAGGGGCCTTCTTCAATCCTTCCGGGTTCAGCGTCAGTCCCCCCTCAAAAAGGATAACGGCCACGGCCAGGGAGATGATCACCCGCAAGCCCTCCTTTAGCGCGGCCGGATGGATAAGCCCCAGGAACTCCGGCCCGAGAATGATACCGCCCGCCAGCAATAAAACGATGGCCGGCAGGCGCACATACCCGGAAAGGATAAACAAAGTGACCCCGATAAATATGGCAAACACTAACGTGGACAGTTGTAAAAAGTAATTTTCCATGGAAAGGGCATTCCCCGCGTTAAAGTTTGTTTTAAAAATTGCATAGTACCCTATCTAATTTAAACTGTGGGCGATTAAGGTCAAGTTTTCCTTTGATTTAGCCCTTGAAAAAATAAACCCGCTTTCGCCCGCTGACCCACAATCAGGGTTTGTTATTGTTTGTTGCATATACAACATTCTTTTATTATCTTGGCCCCATCAAACAGGGAAAGGTTTCATGAAGTTTAGTCCTTATGATTGTATTGCCGGTAAGATCGCCCGCCTTAACCGGCTTATCGGTCAGATTTACCGTAAACATTTGATGCCTTTTAAAATAACCCAAAGCCAACTGGGGATATTGATGATGATTAATGAAAGGGCGCCCCTGGCCCAGGCGGAGCTTGCTCACATGATGGTACTGGAGCGCTCCACGGTAAGCAGGGATTTAAAGCGCCTTTCAGACAGGGGCTATCTGCTCAAAAGCGGTGCCCCCAACCGCCCTGTGTTGCAACTCACGCAGGCCGGCAAAGCCCGCTTAAATGAGATATTACCTTCCTGGGAAGCGGCCATGGAGGAAAGCAGACGCCTGATAGGCGAGGAAGGCGATGCGGCTTTGGATATGCTTTTAAGGAAATTAACTTTCATGAAATAAAATTTTTAATTTTTATGTTGTAGATACAACACTTATGATGGAGGTAATCTATGAGTTTTGTTGAACAGTACGGGCCGTGGGCCCTGGTTACCGGCGCTTCGTCCGGTATCGGTGAAGAATTTGCCCGGCAACTGGCGCAAAAGGGGTTGAATCTGGTTCTGGTGGCCCGCCGGGAAGAACGCCTGCAAAAACTGGCCGGTGAGCTGGCCGCAAAACATGGCGTTGAAACCCGTGTTGCCGTGGCGGACTTAAGCGCGGCCGATTTTATGTCCCGCATCGATCCGGTGATTAAGAAACTCTCCATCGGACTTTTGGTCAACAGCGCCGGTATTATGTATATAAACAACTATCTGGATATGTCCGCGGGGGATGAACTGCGTCTGATTGACATAAACGTGAAAGCACCGGCCATTCTGTCCCGTCGTCTTGCGCCGGATATGGTAAACCGGGGACGGGGAGGGATTATTTTTGTCGCTTCCATTCTGGGGTACATGGGCACTCCCTACTCGGCGGCCTATGCCGCCACCAAGGCTTATGAAATAGCCGTTGCCGAGGGTCTTAATTTTGAACTCAGGCCCCGGGGGGTGGATGTGATGGTTCTGTGTCCCGGTCCCACCAAAACGGAGATGCTCAGCGGTATGGACATGGAGAAAATGCCCATGAAACCCATGGAACCCGCATCTGTGGTTGCCGGCGCTTTGGGGGACTTGGGTAAAAAAGTACGCCATATACCGGGAAGCGTTAATAAAATGATGGTCTGGATGAATAAGCGGCTGATGAGCCGGGACATGGCAACGACGATGATGGGCCGCTCCATGAAGGCGTCCGTGGGTGCTTAAGGCTTAGCCCGTCATTAAGCGTTTATTTCTTCCGTATGGGTATCCATACCTCCTCTTCGCTTGCGGGATCATCCGGCTGGTAACCGGCCTCCATGATCTCAAACTGCGGACGGGCGTCCAGCTCATAGCCGGAATAGGGCAGCCAGTGACCGAAAATGTATTGAAAGGTGCGGTGGAACGCCCTGGCCGCCCCGCGATGGATAAAGACGGCGTATTGGCCGGCGGGCAGGATAAGTGTTTCCATCCCTTCCGGCACATCACGGTGGTCGGTCACTTCCACGGCGGCCCATTTGTCAAACCGGGTTTCCCCGCTAAAGCTGCTCAGGCTGAAATTCTCCGGAAAAACCTGAACCGAATAAAAACGGTCGTCCGCTTTATGGCCGATTTCAGCGACACGCGGCCGGAAGCTGCTCCACAACTCAAAAGCCTTGTCTTCCGAAACACTGGTCTCCATGCGCATTCCCAACAGCTTGCGCTTTTCCGCCACGCGGATGTGTGGTTTGTCCATGTCTGTTCCGTGTTCTATGATTGTTTTTTCAGAAAATCATAGAGATACTCAAAGTCAGGGGTCAAACGTCCCTGATGGGCGATTACCGCCCGTTTAAACGGCGCGGGGATATCCAGCTCTTCAAAGGAGGCGGAGAAGTCCGCCCGGGCCAAATCGGCCACATAGGGAGCCAGGGCCTCGCCGAAAAAAGCGGTCGCCTCGCCGGGCAGTTCGCTGGGCAGCTTATCCACCGCCAAAATCACCGGGCCGTGGGCCCGCATGCTTTCATCGGCCTCATCCTTTTGAGGGTCGTAAACATAAGCGGGCTTATCCGAGGCCGTGCAGTGCAGGGTGCACTCCACGGAGCCCTGAACATCGCAGGTGATGTCGGCGATCACCCTCAAATCGGGCTGTTTTTCGCTGTATAGCCGGGCTACCGCCTCTTTGGTGATCAGCCGCGGATAGCGGGTCTCCCAATAGATACCGTTGATAACCACGGTCAGATCGGGCAGATAACCTTCAAAGTCCGCTTCATATTTTTCAGGATGGCTGAAATAATCCTGCCAGTCGAATTGAT
>JALTKX010000202.1 GCA_027006055.1 Calditrichia bacterium
GTAGGTGACAAGATCGAAAATATCGTCATCGTTAAACCAACCGGCCACCACATTGGTGGAGGGCCAGGTAATGTCCGGCACGCTGTTAACCGCTTTAAAACGAAAACGTCCGCTGGTGTAGGGGGTATAAAAGGCATCAACGGATTCATCCCGGAACTGTACATTTATGTCGGGGTATTTGGCGCGCAGGGTGCGGGGCAACGTAATCTGCCAGTTCTCCCCGGGCACGCTTTCCGCTAAATTAGAACGGTAGATATCCAGAAAAACCCTGCTGGAGTCGGTGGCGTCGTAATAGGCGGAATACGGGACATTCCCGGAAAGGGAACTGGAGATTGTCACGGAATCCTGTAGGGTAAATATATCCGGGATAACGGAAAATTTAACTTCCACCCGGTTGTTAGGGCTATCCTGCAGGTCGTTGCGGCCCGGCAGGGTGTATTGTAGTTCGAAATTATTCAGCAAGGAAAGCAGTTCATTACCCGCCGCAACGCCCAGGCCCGAACCAAAATCGGGGACGGAGGTATTGGAGACGACGTCATTTAGGGGGCGGCCCTGGCTGTCCCTGAATTTGACCTGCCAACTGGCCCCTTTGTCGGGACTGGCCCAAAGCTCGCCCTGATCGGTGGTAAACCATACCCAGGTGTCGGAGGTGGTGGCCGCCTGTCCTCCGGATATGCCCTTAAGTGACTGACCTAACTGCTGGTCAAAATAGGCAACGCTGGTTATCGTTCCCACATTGCCCTGAAAGATATTTACCGGTGGCAGCAGAGTGGCCTGATTGGTGGATCGCTGGCCGATGATCCCCTCACCGCTGGAGGGTTTGTTGCCCGAGTAATAGTAAACCTGATTGTAGCCGTCATAATGAAGCCGGCTTATTTTAAAGTCGGCAAGGGTATCGCCGGGGCTGGGCAGCAGGGGGGTTGTCCCCTGGGGCACGATTCGCTGCACAAAGCTGGTATCGTTGCGGACGGCGGCAAAGACCAGGCCGTCATAATCGGTTTGCAGGTCAACAAATTCCAGTCCGGTCGTTCCGGCGGAAAAGGGCGTCCAGCTTAGGCCGGCGTCATCTGAATAGAACAGTTCATTGAGATTGCTGCCCAGCCAAAGCCGGAAGGTAATGGTATCGAAGTGGATGGAGAGCAGGTTGCCCGTGGTAAAGGGGGTGATCTGCTGCCAGCTGTTACCGTTATCCGTGCTGCGCAACAGCATGCCGTTATTGCCCGCGGCCACAAGAACCAGGAAGCCGTCATTGTCAAAAGCGGCAATGTCATTCAGGGTTTCGGTTGTGGGGGTTGGGTTTATTTGCCAGTTATGACCGTTGTTACCGGAAACATAGGTGTACCCGTTCGGTCCCGCGCCATAGAGCGGGGCAAGGGAGGTGAACGGTTTGTCCATGCGGACAATATTACCACCGAACTTGTCCTCATAGGTCTGGAACCACTGCGCCCAGGCACAGGTGCTTAGCAGTAATAAAATAAATGCTGATTTAACGGATGATGGTAGCATTGAAACGGTTCTCCATTGTTGGCAAAATCATATTTATTGTTTTTCGGCCAAAGGAGGGTAAGGATTAGCCTAAAGGGGGGGACGATCATTTTTTACGGGGCTATTTTGACACGGCGCACACGCCGGCCCCCAAAGCGGGCCTTACGAGCTGAAATAGAGGGAAATGACGCCGTTGCGTCCCGGGGCGTTGAGGCCGGAACCGTGTTCGCGATAGAGACGGTCCAAAATATTTTCCAAACGTAACTGCAAACGGATGTTGGGCGAAAGGGAGTAGCGCAGGCGCAGGTTTATGGTGTACCAGGCCGGTGTGCCCCCGGGCGGTATGCGCGGATCGTCCCGGTCATCGGTGGAAAGACGTTCCTGCGCCGAGGCAAAACGCATATAGGCCGACAACTCCCAGTTCCGGGAGCCTCTTTCCAGGCTGATCTGCCCAAAAAAAGGCGGAATGCCCCCCACGGGTTCACCGAGGGTAAGGTTTTGTCCGTAGGTATAGGTCATTTGCAGGCGCGCCATCCACCGGGGGGCGGGTTGGAAATGCAGGGCGCTCTCCAGGCCGGTGATATAGGCCCGGCCGATATTTTGCTTGGATTTAACGCGGAATGTCTGTCCGTCGATCTCCAGGGAATCCCCGCCCCGGAAACGGGTATAGGCACTGCTGATCAGGTCGTTTATCATGCTGTAATAGACCGCGGTTTTCCATTGCATATTCTTCATATGCAGATTCCAGCCCAGGTCGTAGCTGAGCATCCGCTCGGGTTTCAGGTTCTGATTGGGCACCTCATAGGTGTTACCCTTGGATTCCCCGATTTTGGCCAGATCGCTAAGGTTGGGGGCGCGAAAGGCCTGGGCCGCCGACAGGGTGATATCGTTTTGCGGGCCAAGGGCATGGCGCACTGCCGCGGAAAAGGTCAGCGCGGAAAAACCGAGCCGTACAGGATCGGGAAACAGTTCCCGGTCCAGGTTGAATTGAGTATTATACATGGAATAACGCGCCCCAAGGATCAGCGGCGTGTCCTCGCGGTACTTATAGGTATCGCGCACAAACAGGCCGAAGCTGTCATAACGGGCGCCGTCGGGATAGCGGCCCCGTTGGGGCAGGCGGCCGGTATCGCTGATTTTAACCGCCGTGCTGGAAACGGCGTCGCTGTACAGATCAAAACCGCTGATGATATGATGATCACCGATTGGGACAAAGCGCGCCACAGATGAAAAACCGGCCGTATCCGTTCTGTCCCGCTCCTCATTCAGGGCGGCGGTGATGCTCTTTTGCTTGCGGCGGCCCTCTTCCTGTATCTGGTAGGAAAGGGTCGTTTCCCAGAGCTGAATGGCTTCAAAGGGCTTAAACAGGGTATGGCGCAGATAGGCCATGCTCCGTATCTGCGGATGGTATTCCCACAGGTAGTTGTTGTTGTAGAGGTATTTGTCATAGCGGGGGACATGATTTTGTCTGCTGAACTGGGCGTTAAATTTCAGCCGTTGGGATTCGCTGATCTTCCAGCCGAGAATAAAGTTGGCGTCATAGCCGTCAAAGCCGCCCGGCGTCTGCTTTTTTCCCGGATTCAGGCTCAGCACGGCTTGCGGTTCACCCCGTCCTTCGCGCAGATCGCCGTAGGATTTGTAACTGGCACCGGCATAGGCAAAAAGGGAGGAGCCCATGTAGTTGATGGCGGCGTGTACCGTTTTTTCGTTATCGGCCGTGGCATAGCGGCTGAAGCCGTTCAACTTTACCCGTGCCGAATCCACATAATAGGGTTGCAGGGAGATCAAATTCAGCACGCCGCCCAGGGCGTCGCTACCGTAAAGAACGGAACCGGGACCGTGCACGGCTTCGATACGCTCGAGGCTGTTGTTATCGACGGTGGTGAGGTATTGGTGGTTACCCAGACGGTATGTGCTGTTGTTGAGACGTACCCCGTCGGTGAGCAATAGAATCTGGTTGGAACTCAGTCCGCGGATGATGGCCGAACCGCCGCCATGATTGGTTTTCTGTATAAAAATGCCCGGCTCCTCGCGCAACAGCTCCGCCGAGGTCGGCACATCCCGTTTTTGGATGACCGCCCGGGATACCAGGTTGGTAAAGCGGGGCGCGTCGGCGCTTTCCGTTTGCAGGCGGCTGGCGGTAACCACAATGTCCTGACCCGAGTACACCTCTGCCCGCAGAAACAGCGTATCCAGATTGATATGGGAATGGCTTTCCGAAAGCGAAAGGGGTAACGGCAGAGGACTATAACCGATATGATCGATAAAAAGCGTGTATTGACCGAAAGGCAAATCCCTCAGATGAAAACGCCCCTCGCTGTCGGTTACATCATTTTGCCGGGCGGGGTTGGTGTACACATGGGCGTCCCGTACCGGATTGCCGTTGGCATCGGCCACAACGCCATAAACAAGCGTTTTGGCCGGCGTAAGCGGTTCCCCCGCCGGGGATGATGTTATGACGA
>JALTKX010000203.1 GCA_027006055.1 Calditrichia bacterium
TAGAAGAGATCATGCTCAGGTCGGCGCCGCGGTTATCCTTATTCGAAGAGGCCATGCGGATGCCATCGATGGTGATGGCATTGTATTTGGGAGCCATTCCGCGGATAACCACCTTGTTTCCCTCGCCTCCCTCACGGGTGATGGATACGCCTGGCAGCCGCCGTAGTGATTCCGCGGCATTGGCGTCGGGCAACTCCCGTATCTGTTTTGCCGAAACCACATTGACAATGGATTGCGCGGATAGCTGTTGGTTAATAGCCGCCATTTGTCCTTCGGCCTGCACGGAAACGACGATGGCTTCCGTTTCCAGGGCCTCGGGCTCCAGTTCCAGGTTCAGGCGCAAGGTTTGCCCCTCGCTTAGCGTGAGCGGTTTTTCTATCTCCTTGTAGCCGATGAAAAGCACATGCAGCACATAGGAACCGGCGGGAATGTTCCTGATTTCATAAACGCCGTCCATATTGGAAGAACTGCCCAGACTGGTACCCTCGATATAGACATTGGCCCCTACCAGAGGTTCATGGTCTGTTTTATCTGAAACAATGCCCATGACCTGGGCCCCGGCGGCATAAAGAGCTCCCGGCATGCCGAAAGCCAGCAGGGTATACAAAATTATTCGGAAAAGGATGTCCCTTTTTTTCATGTGCATTCTCCAGTTTTCACCGATAGTGGCAGGTATTGACAAACGGCGGAATCTTTTATGAATCCGGATTGGGATTGTTGGCGTCAGACGGTCTGACGCAAGGAGTGTAGTTTTTTGAAGGTGCGGATACAAGATAAGAACTGTTGAATAACTGTTAGCTAACAATGGCCGGGCCTTGTGCCATAAGGGCTGAACCGGATAAAAGCGCTTTATGCGTAATGTGCCGGGTGCCGGAAATTAAACCCGTTTATACACGGATAATGAAAAGAGGAGGCATGCTGGCCGGGCTTTGCTATCCGGAATATTGAGATGGGCTCGCCGGTTTTTATTTATTGTTATAATCAATATATTAAAGACACCTCTAACAACGACCAGGCCGATATGATTGATAAAACCAGACAACTGATAATTCTGCAAAAAATACTCAGCAGCAAGGATTTTAAATCGTCCGAAAAATACAATGCCTTGCTTACATATCTGGTTAAGGCTTCCCTGGAACAAAAAAGACCCAAGGAATATTCCATCGCCGTGGATGTTTTTGGGCGCGATAAAAGCTTCAACCCGGCCGAGGATACCATAGTCCGCTACTATATGCACCGGCTGCGTCAAAAAATTAAAAACTATTATGAACATGAGGGACGGAATGACGAGGTCTGGCTTTCCATCCCCAAGGGGCATTATGAGGTTAAGTTTATTCCCCGGCCGGAAATCGAGGACGAAAAGGAAACGGAATCTTCCTCATGGAACCGGCTTGTTTTTATACTTCTGATTTTTTCCCTGGCTATTTCCACATACCTTTATATTCGAAACTCCCGCCTGGAAACGGGAAAATTATCCGGTTCACCCGTGGCCATTGCCGCGGATGACCCTTTCTGGTCCTCATTTTTTGATAATTCCTATCAGACCACGCTGTTGATCGGCGATCACTTCCTGTATAAGGAAACAGAGGAGAACCGGGATAAGTTTATCGTGGACTACAGAATTAATAACACAAAGGATTTTACACGTTATAAAAATGAACGACCCGGCAGACAACTGGAAAAAATGGAACAAGGTTCCCTGCCGCTCAACAGTATTTACAATCTCAATGACCTTTCCCGTGTTTTTTATTCCTTCAACCGTAAAATTAACATTAAACTCACTTCGGTCTATATGTCTTCCCAGTTTGACGTGGCGGATATTGCGGGACAGAACATTATTTATATCGGTGGTTTCCGTAATCTGAGAAAATTTAACTATATACTTGAAAATATTGGGGTTACGTATAGATATTCCGAAAAGGATATCTGGCGGGGTACGATTTCTATCGAAACGGAGGGGAAGGATAAACCATTGGTTTTTAAATCGGAGAAGCTCAAGGATGGTTACTACACGGATCTGGGCGTTATCGCCAGGGTGCGGGGCAGTAAAATGGAAAATTATCTGATTCTGGCTGGCTTCGCCTATCCGGCTCAGATAGATGTTGTGCGAATTATGAGCAACAGCTCTACGCTTAAGCAAATATATGAACAGAGCGGTTACCGGGAGAAGCAGTTTCCCGATAAGTTTATCATGGTTGTCCAGGTGGACGGTCTGGAATATTCGGCACTGGACTGGCGGGTAAAGTACTTTAAAGCCCTGGAATAATAAAAACATACTTCCGGAAAGGCTGCTTCTCATGCCGTTAAAAGTAGGGCTCTTTCCATAAAGACACTGTAATTTGGCGGAAAACAGGCTCTCTTTTTTAATCCAATCCGTTGTTGAGTTGCAATTTAAAGATGGATATGGCTATATTGATCCGCTTATGATGGAAAAACAACAGAATTATGTAAAAAAGTGGCCCTGTCTTGTTGATTCACCGGCAGGCCAAGCGTATTTTGTGTGATAGCCGTCAAAAAAATTTGCATTTATATAACCATGTAGGGATATTTACACGTCCCCACATAACGATGATCTAACTTTATTCTTTATACATTTATAACAGGAGGTCTTTGATGACACGTCAAGAATTGGTTGCCAAAATGGCTGAAGACGCCGGTATCACTAAAAAAGCCGCGGAAGACGCATTAGGTTCTTTTATGGATGCCGTAAAATCTACCTTAAGCTCCGGCGGAAGTGTAAGCCTGGTGGGGTTTGGCACTTTTGGTGTTTCCGAGCGCAGCGCCCGTACCGGTCGCAATCCGCAAACAGGTGCGGAAATTCAAATCCCCGCGCGCAAAGTTCCTACTTTCAAAGCCGGTAAAGGTTTGAAAGACGCTGTTAACTAGTTTGTAAAATCTGTTGACAAAAGCGGAGGGGTTACCTTCCGCTTTTTTTGTTTTCTGAGGTTGCCATGCTCAAAAGACTCCTGTTCATATCGTTCCTTTTTCTTCTTTCATGCCGGTCAGAGCTTGTAACGCCTACGCAGACCGTTACGCCCATGGAGGAGCTGCTCCGCAATTTAAAAAATGAATTAAACGATCCTTATTTGTCTCAGGCCCACATCGGTTTGTATGTGGAAGATCTGAGTACGGGCACAATCGTTTTCCGGCAGAATGCCCGCCGCCTTTTCACGCCGGCCTCCAACCAAAAACTGTATACCACCGCCGTTGCCCTGACCACCCTGGGCGCCGACTATAGCTTTAAAACGGACCTGCTCATCCGGGGAAATCTTCGCGATAGCGTGTTAACCGGCGATCTGATCGTTTACGGCCGGGGCGATCCCGCCATATCCGGCCGTTTTTATGATGATGACGCCTACGCGGTGTTTAAGGGCTGGGCCGACTCCCTGCGCCGCCGGGGCATTAAAGCCATACGGGGCGATGTGATTGCCGACGACAGCTACTTTGATGACAAAAGGCTGGGTGATGGGTGGAACTGGGATGACGAACCTTATTACTATTCGGCGCAGATCGGCGCGCTCTCCTTTAACGATAATTGCGTGGATATTACCGTTCAGCCCTCCGCGGACGCCGGTGACAGTGTCCGTTACCGGGCCTATCCGGCAACGAAATATGTCCGCCTGCAAAACCATGCCCGTACATGGCCGGAGGATTCCCTGGCGCGGTTGCGGCTGGGACGTAAGCGGGCGCGAAACATCATTACCCTTGCCGGGGGCCTGCCCGTGGGCGGAACGGCCTATAAGGAGTCCATCACCGTGGAAGAACCGGCCCTCTGGTTTCTGGAGAATCTGAAACAGGCCTGGCGACAAAAAGGGATTGGCGTGGGTGGCAGATACCGCTATCAGCGTCATGCGGTTTTAAATTCAGACAGTCTGCTTTTTGTCCACCACTCGCCGCCCCTTTCGGAACTGA
>JALTKX010000204.1 GCA_027006055.1 Calditrichia bacterium
AAAGACAGATTGATCTCAAGGAGAAGGAGCGCAAGCGGCTCTCCGGTCTGATTGCCGCCCTGGAACAAAAGCGTAAGGCCCGCGACATGGAGCGTCGCGAAACCAACGAGCCGCCGCCGATTGATTTTGATGATTTTAAAAAGGGCCGGGGCAAGCTGCCCTGGCCGGTAAGGGGCAAGGTTGTCAGCAATTACGGCAAGGATTACGACCCCAAAACCAAAACCTATGTCACCAACTCCGGCATTGAAATAAGCAGTGCCATCGGCACGCCGGTAAAATGCGTCTTTACCGGCGTGGTCAGTCTGATCACCTATATGTCCGGTTACGGCAATACCATCATCATCGACCACGGTCACGGTTATTACACCGTCTACTCCCATCTGGGTGAAATCTATGTGCAAAAGGGAGATGTGGTGGATGGTAACCAGATCATCGCCCTGATCGGCGACTCCGGTTCCCTGGCCGGGTCCAAGCTGCACTTTGAAATTTACGCCGGCAACAAGGCCAGCAACCCCCGCCTGTGGCTGCGTTAAGGCCACTGTTATAAGCCGACTACTTGCTTGTTAAACGGAAAACAAATATATAATGTATAACATGTGCGGGATATATTTAAGACAGAAAAAGATACGAATGGAAATACCGCAAACTTATCCAGAAAAAATCAAAGCAAATTTCCCGGTTTTATTTCAATAATTTTAACATCATCGTATTTTCGTTTAACAAGGAAGGCTAAATGGCAAGGAATAACAACAAAGAAGAACCGCTGGAAAAACAGCTCTGGAAAGCCGCTGACAAACTGCGTAAAAACATCGACGCAGCCGAATACAAACACATCGTTCTCGGACTAATATTTCTAAAATACATTTCCGACGCTTTCGAAGAACTGCACGAAAAACTCAAAAAAGGCGAAGGCGAATATGCCGGCGCCGATCCCGAAGACCGCGACGAATACAAAGCGGAAAACGTCTTCTTTGTGCCGCCGTCCGCGCGCTGGTCTTATTTGCAGTCACGGGCCAAACTGCCGGAAATCGGCAAGGATGTGGATGCGGCTATGGATGCCATCGAGCGGGACAATCCCTCCCTGAAG
The DNA here is from genome assembly GCA_027006055.1 of Calditrichia bacterium. Lineage (GTDB taxonomy): Bacteria > Calditrichota > Calditrichia > Calditrichales > J004 > J004. Next base: position 1,088 of record JALTKX010000204.1, read on the forward strand.
GGCGTTCTGCCCAAAGTGTTTGCCCGCGGCAACCTTGATCCGACCAGCTTGGGCGGACTCATTGACTTAATCAGTAATATTTCCATGATAAAAGGCAATGGCAAAGGCGATTTTCTTGGCCGTGTCTTTGAATATTTTCTCGGCGAGTTTGCCCTGGCCGAAGGCAAAAAGGGCGGACAGTTTTATACTCCGATAAGCGTGGTTAAACTGTTGGTCGAAATGCTGGAACCGTACAAAGGACGCGTACTCGACCCCTGTTGCGGCAGCGGCGGCATGTTTGTGCAATCGGAAAAATTTGTAGCGCAGCACCAGGGCAAGGTAAACGACATTTCCATTTACGGTCAGGAAAGCAACCTGACCACCTGGCGTTTGTGTAAAATGAATCTGGCTATTCGCGGCATTGATAGTTCACAGGTGAAATGGAACAACGAAGGTTCTTTTTTGAATGACACCCACAAAGACCTTAAAGCCGATTTTGTCATCGCCAATCCGCCGTTTAACGACAGCGACTGGTCCGGCGACCTGTTGCGCAACGACGCCCGCTGGCAATACGGCGCGCCGCCCACCGGCAACGCCAATTACGCCTGGATACAACACTTTCTTTTCCATTTAAGCCCCGGCGGCCAGGCCGGTTTTGTATTGGCCAAAGGCGCGCTTACTTCCAAAACTTCCGGCGAAGGCGAAATTCGCAAAAAGCTGGTGGAAGCCCGGATGGTGGACTGCATCGTCAACCTGCCGGCCAAACTGTTTTTGAACACGCAAATCCCGGCGTCACTCTGGTTTTTGCGTAGAAACAAGACCGGGCGAAAGGATGAAATTCTGTTCATTGACGCCCGCAATATGGGCCATCTGATTAACCGCCGCACCCGTGAATTTTCCGATGAAGACATCCAAAAAATAGCGCAAACCTACCACAACTGGCGCAACATATTCCCCTCCTCTGGAGGGGTGTCCGAAGGACGGGGTGGTGGTGAATTCCCCGAGACCGAAGGACGGAGTAGTGGTAACGACACGCTGTCCGAAGGACGGAGCAGTGGTAACGACACGCTGTCCGAAGGACGGAGCAGTGGTAACGACACGCTGTCTGAAGGACGGGGTGGTTATAAAGACGTAAAAGGCTTCTGCAAATCCGCCACCGTGGAAGAAGTAGCCGCGCTGGATTATGTGCTCACCCCCGGCCGCTATGTGGGCCTTCCCGATGACGAAGATGACTTTGATTTTAACGAACGATTTACCCGACTCACAGCGGAACTGAAAGAACAGATGCTGGAAGAAGAACGGTTGAATGTGCAGATACTGGAAAATCTAAACAAAATCATTTTGAATATGGATAGCGAAAACCATGATTAAAAAACTTGAATATAGGGGGGTGAGATAAAAATCTAATGAAACTGAGATAAGTTAAAGGTAAAAGAAACAAGGAAATGTAACATTTTAGATTATCTCAGTTAAATGGAAACAATTAGAATAGCATAGACGAGTTAATCCTGGAAAGCACTATAAAACAAAACCAGGGAAGACAAACTCACCGCTATACCCACGCCGAATTTCCGGGAACGCTGGGAGTCAACCCTGGAAACATCAACAGACGGATCGACCGCGCGCAAATCATCAATAGAGTCCTGCAAATCCGAAGCATCAGCAAAAAAATCATAAGCAATAGCGGCAAAAGTGATAGCCGTGGCAAGATAAGCAACATTAATATCAGCATTGGCCGCCGGTGGCTGGCGTAAATTAAATTGCTTTAAGTTGAAGTCGGCGCAATTTACAGAAAGGGAAGTCGCATTTGTAACCAGGCTGCCAGGAATAACCTTAGCAACACGATGCAAAGGAATGCGTAGCTGTTCAGCCTTTTTTCCATCAGTGTATTTTTGGACATAATAGTAAAAGTTGTTCTTTTTTATGATGGTGACATTAGTAAGCGAACAGTTATTTTTGAACACAATCGTGTCAGCAAAAAGAAAAGGAAAAATTAGAATAATGAATATAATGGTATGTATAAAACGCTTCATGTCACTTCTCCGAATATAAATCAATAAGGTCTAAAATAATTTTCAACCGTTCAGGGTCAATCTTCTTCATTTTTTCGATAACCTTGAGCGGATCGTCGACGGCGCCAAACTTGTTAGGCGGATTGTCCAAATTATGACGACCGAAAGAGGCAAGCTTATCCACGTCGTTTACAACCGGGGCATCCGCTGTTTTACCGACAGGTGTTTTTGTCTCAAACGTCGGTTCACCTTCACCGGTAATAAGCCAGTGAATATTGACCCCGGCCATCTTGGTTAACAATAAACTATAATCAATACGGTTTCTCTTTTTCCAGCCAGAAATAGTATTGGGTTTTATGCCCAAAAAACTCGCAAGCTCGGAATCATTCTTCAATCCAAGAACTTCTTCTGCTCTTTTAATGATCTCTTTCACAGAATGAGATACATATCCCCGGGGATGTGTCACAATACTTGACATAATGCTCATTTCGCGATATATTACTAATGAATTAATTAGACTAATCGAATATTGAGAACTACACAAAGGAAAGGTGTCTATATATGAGAATTAGATCGAAAAGGAAGAAGCCACCATTTACCCCAGGGAAGTCAAGACAAATAATCCGTGATTCCGGTTTTACGCAAAAAGAGATTGCCCAAAAATTCGGAATAAGAGAATCAACTCTTTCCATGTATCTCGATGGGCACGCGTATTCGCAACCATTCTGGGATAAATTCTTTGATTATTTCAATATCCGAAAAGCATCATGATGCAATATAAGTCGGACAAAGTCATGATGTCAATTATAAGATTAATCACATTTTCCAGGAACGGGGGAAAGTATGAGTAGAAAGCGAACGGACATTTATAAATCGGTGCCCGAGCTGATTTATGACACCGCCTACCAGGGCACGGACGACATGTCAATAGACCAACTGGCGGAAGAATTAAACGTAAGCCGGGAAAACCTATACCGGCAACTTAATCCATACGATTTAAAGGCCAATTTTCCGGCCCGGCTACTGAACAACCTGATGCGGATCAAGAAAGATTTCCGCATACTGCACTCCCTGGCCAACCGCAACGGATATATCCTGGTGAAAGCGCCGATCGGAAATTTTAAAAAGATCGACGAGCAATGCCTGATTACGGAGTTTCAGTATATGTGCACGGAGGTTGTGAAACAACTACTCGACCACTTCCACAAAACCCCCACCCCGGAGAAAACCAAAAACCTGATCATAGACCTGAACCGTGTTATGCGGCAGACGGCCACGATCCGCGCCTATGTTTCGCGCGACACCAAACAGATGGACTTATTCGAATGAAATACAAGATTAAAATCAAGATTAAGATCAAGATGAAGTACAAGAAAGAATGTAACACGGTGTTACAAATCAGGAATTGTAACACGGTGGTACAACTCGAAAAATGTAACACGGTGATACAAAAAGGAGAATGTATTGATCGACGTGGAAAAAGTGATGCGCCTGCACAGGCGAGGAAAATTGCAGCGTGAAATCGCTATGGAAATGTCATGCAGTCGCGTTCAGGTCAGCCGCATTATCAATAAGCATCGCGCGCCCCTGGATGACACTCTGCATTATTATGCCCGCCAGGGCGATGAGTTTAAAGTTTGGTATGCCCTGGCTTCGGATGTCGGGGTGACGCTGAATGATATTGCCAATTATGTAGGCGTATCGGTGCAATATGTACAGGAAAAAATAACACCTTATTTAAGGAGGATTTAATGAAAAAGGAAATTGAGTTGGTGGAAGCGGTACAGGGTAACGCCCGGCAAATTAAGAGTGTTAAAATTTATGATGCGGACAATGACAGATGGTTGACTTTTAGTCCTGCGGAGCGCCAGGAGGCTGAAAAGTGGATCGGTGAAATTAAGCATGTGCAGAGGTTGCTTTTTGAAGCCATCCTGGAAGGGATAAACCGGGGTTTTCATTTGCGGCTGGGTTATGAGTCTGTCAAGTCCTTTGTCGAAAGCCTTGGCTTTAGCCGCATGCAAACACATCGCTATAAAAAGATCGGAGAGGTGATTTCCGTGTTTAGCGATCGTCTGGAAAGCGAAGAACACAGGAATGTTTTTGTGGAGAATGCAAAGTCTCTGGGTATGGGAAAGTTGTATGAAATATTCAGGCTGTCCTCCGGGGATGTGGAGGCTTTGCTGCTGGATGAGGGCGTGATTGAGCGCAACGGAGAAAAAATCAGTCTGCAAGAAGTGAAGAAGCAAAGCCGGGATGTTATTGCCGAAACGATCAGCAAAATAAACCGCGAAGAAAAGGCAAAAAACAGCATACTTAAGCAGGATATAGCCCTATACAAATCCGAAGTGGCCGTTATGAAGGATAAGTACAAAAAGGTTAATGAAGAAAGAGAAAAGTTGCGCCGCGAGCTTAATCTTTTTCAGGAAAAATACGGCCCCAAGGTGTCCGGGTTGAAGGAGAAAATGGAGCTGTTGGAAGAGGCGCACACGGTGGAGACGCACCTGTTTAACCTGATCAACCGGGTGGAGATAGAGGAGGATGATCCGCCGGAGCTGTTAGAGAAGTTTGCCTTTGTGACCAACCTGATCGTGGGTAAGGTGGAGGCTAACGCCCACGCCTGGCGGGCCATCGTGGACGCGGCGGAGACGGCGCAATGAGGGCACGGATAAGCAAGGATCAGATAAGGGCCATGCAGACGCTGCGGCATAAGGTTTTTGGCACGGACGAGGAGTACCGCGAGTGGCTGGCCAACAATTTTGGCGGCAAGCGCAGCACCAGGGATTTGAGCCATGCCGAGGCGCGGGAGGGCATTGCCCTGCTGGCGGGTAACAAACCGCAGGACGGCCCCTGGCTAAGCCGTAAACAGGCCTGGCTTATTGACAAGATGGAAAACGAACTCTGCTGGCAGGACAATCCGCAGCGCATGGTCGGCTTTATCCGCCGCCAGACCGGGCTGAACAAGACAAAAGAAATGCTGACGGTGAGGGAGGCAAGCAAGGTGATTACCGGACTGAAAAAGCTGATAAAGGAAACGGAAAATGGACTATCTACCGGAAATTAAAGCGAAACTGGACAAGGCCTCTTACCGGGAAAAGGGCGGCATTATCCGCTATTACGCAGGCGTTACGGGCAAGTCGGAAAAAACGTTGTACCGCATGTTGAAAAAGCAATACGGCAGTCCGCGCAAGCCGCGCAAACGGACAACGCAGGTGCCGGACGCTTATATCGACGTTATCGCAAAAATCAAAGAGATCAGTATGGGATACGGACAAAAGGAGCGGGAGCTATCCACGGAGCTGGCCATTAAACAGGCCGTGGATGCAGGACTGGTACCGCCGGGCGTGCTTACGCCCTCCACCGTTAACCGGCGCATCGCCGAAAACGGCTTTCGGAAAAAGAAACCGGTCAGCCGCTTTGTGGCCGAGTTTTGCAACCAGGTGCATTTTTTTGACATGTCCCGCTCGGAGTATATATCGCCGGTGGCTTATGACGAACAGGCGGACGACTGGATATTGAAAACGCACCCCAAAAGTCTGCGCTATAAGAATAAGGAAGGCAAGGGCATGAGCCTGTGGCTGGCGGGTTTGCGCGACGACCGCAGCGGCATGGTTTACTTCCGCTATTACATGACCACGGGCGAGAACGTGGCCGTGGGTCTCGATTTTTTTAACCGCGCCTGGAATCGTCCCACCGACGAGCATCCCCTGAACAACCCGCCCTACTATCTGCATATCGATAACGGCGCAATCGGCTCCAGCAAGGAATTTAACGAGGCCATGCAGGCCATCGACGTGAAAAAGGTGCATAACAAACCCTACAACAAACAGGCGATGGGCAAAATAGAACGCATGTGGCGCACGCTGTGGCAACGCTTCGAACTGCCGCTGATCAGCAAGCACGGCCCCGGCCATGAGCTGCGCCTGGAGGAGCTGAACGCCCTGGTGTTTGACTATGCCCTGGAGGATATGGAGCGGGAGGCGCCCTTTAGCCGCCTGAGTAAGCGGGTGATGTTTGAGCGCGACCTGATGGCGCATCCGCCGCGCCGCTTTGACGTTGACCTGAGCTTTTTGGCGAGTTGGCCGGAACGGCGCAAGGTGCGCAACGATTTGACCTTTTCCTATCGCGGGGAAATATACAGCGCCCCGGAACGCTACTACGGCAAATATATCATCGTGCGCGAAAACCGCCAGGGCGACATCATCGGCCGGGGCGAGGATGACGGCATCCTGTTTGAGATTACCCCCTTCCGGCCGCAGACTTACGGCGACTATCGCGGCTTTAAGGATACCTACCGCGACAAGCTGCAAAAGGAGATCGCCGCCGGAGTTATGCGCATGAAACCGCGCGAGGAAAAGATTACGGTGAAGTCGGATTTTACGGCGCCGGCAGCGGAAACGGTGATGAGCGACAGCGAGGCGCGGCTGTACATTGCGCGGCAGCTCAATCTTGAAAGTTATGCCGAGGTGGCGGAGTTGTTCGATCCGCTGTTAACGGAACGCAGGGACAAGGAAAGTATCGACCGGGTGATCAATGTGGTCAAGAGCCGGGCGGTATAAAAAAACATACTCAACCAAATAAAGGAGAAGATTATGAAGTTCAAACGGCGCATTTTGGAGAATGTCGGCTGTCAGCCGGAGGTGTGGCGGGGCAAAAGTTTCCGCAAGCTGGCGCGGGACGTGCGGGACGCGATGAACGACGACGAGTTTCTGGCCCTGGTGGGCAAACCCGGCTGCGGCAAAAAGACGGTGGTCAACGCGGTGTGCATGGAGATTGAAGAGGAGAACAAACGGGGTCTAAAGCCCTTCCACCATATCGTCCACGTGCAGAGCATGGATAAGGAGCGCATCCGCATCGGGCAGATCGCCAACGCCATTATTTTTGATATGAGCGACGAGCGGCCCAGGCGCGACCCGGAGGCGCGCACCCGGCAACTGGCGCGCATACTGGGCCGGGCCGTGGTGGGCAACGGTGAAAAGGTAACGGTGATCGTGGGACAGGCGCACCGCCTGCACCCCAACACCATCCGGGCCATCAAGGAATTGCGGGAGCTGACCTTTTTGGGGCGCATGGACTTGTTCGGCGTGGTACTGATCGGTCACCCGCCGCTTAAGAGCAGGATCGAAAACCTGAACGACGTGATCCTGCGGGTGGAAATAGAGATGATGGACGAGGCGCATGGCTGGATGACCGGCGCGGAACGGCGGGAATATCTTAAAACGGTTTTTAACGGTCTGCTTACTCCCTCCATGCGCGAGCAAATCAGCATGAGCTGCAACACACCGCTGGAGATGGACAGGCTGATCTATAACAAGATGAAAGAGGTCTTTTTGCGCGGCTCGGATCACTTTGAGGAGGCGGATTTTATGCTGGAGCTGAAAACGGTTATTGAGAAGTCGGGTCTGAGCTATGACAAGATCGCCCGGGCCACGCCGCGCGGACTGAGCAAGGCCACGGTGGGCCAGGTGGTTAACGGCAAGTATGACAACCCGGAGGTGATCGCCGAGGTACGGGCTACCATCGCCCGGCTGACGGCCGGAAAGGAAAAGGAGGCGGCGGCATGACACGGGAAGAGAAAGACAAACTGTTTGAGTATGACGAGAGCTATCTCTATCAGATATCCTGGATCGACAGGATGATCGAGAAGCTGGAAAAACATAAAGACCGCCTGCACCGGCGGCAACTGACACTTATATCCCGGCGCAAAAGAAAGGAGGCCATGCGCCGGACACGTGGATTACGGGTTAATTGACAGAACGGAACGGGCGTTAACCAATAACCTAAATGAGGATAGTATTATGATTATCAAATCGTGGGAAGATGTGGACAACGCCCTGATGGAAATACGCTCGCTCAAGAACGAGCTGGATCAAAGCATCATCGAGACGGACAAAAAGGTTTTGCCCTTGCAGAAGAAGATCAACGAAATCCAGGAGAAAAACGCGGCCCGCAACGAAAGCAAGGCCAAAAAGCTTTTTGAGCTGGAAGAACAGATCGAATCTTTCGCCTGGAAGAACCTGGAAGCCGGAACGAGCAAAAAGCTGGGTTACGGCGTGGTGCAAATCCGCAAGGGCAAGCCGAAAATCGACCTGATCGATGACGCTAAGACGGTACTGGAAAAGGTGAAAAAGGCTTTCCGCAAGCGCTATGTGCGCATCACGGAGGCGCTGAACAAAACGGCGGTGATGGATGACTACCGTAAGGAAAAGCTGGACGATGAACAACTGCGCGAACTGGGCATGAAGGTGATCAGCGAGCCGACATTCAGCTACAAGGTAGGGTAACATGATATTCGGTCGCGATCCCATACCCTTCGATCTGGATGAACAGATCGAATACGTGACCGGGGAACTCCGGCGCCGGGAGGAAAAACTTCCCGGCCTGGTCTCCCAGGGACGGATAAGCCAAAAATATGCGCGGCGGGAAATTGACATGATGCGGCGCATTAAAGACACATTAGAAAAGGTAAGGTTTTATGGTACAGAAAAAGAAATTCCGCAGCGAGGAATGGTTGCGGAAAACAAATATCAGCCTGATGCGGCTGACCAGCGTGGCGGAAAAACTGAAGAGTAATGGTGATAAAGGCATCCGCGTGTTGGGGCATGAGCTGGATAATGAACTGCGGCATCTGCGCCAGGAGCATCAGGCGATACTGCTACACTACGAACTGATGGAGTTTCAGAACAATGCACTGTCCTGATTGTCTCTCTCCGCATAACCGCATCGTCGGCTCGCATTATTCCGGGGATGTGAAAATCCGCATCCGCAAGTGCGCCTGCGGCAACCTGTGGAGTACCTCGGAACCGGTGCGGCGGGTGTGCGAAATATGCGGCGGAAAAAGCTGGGATATATCCCGCGTGGAGCATAACGGTCCGGACCAAAAGATGCGTCTGCATACCTGCCGCAAGTGCGGCAATAAGATGCACACCATCGAGCGCAAGATCAGTGGCAAGAAACAGGGCACCTTAAAACTGGGGTACCGCTAATGACGGAGAATGAATTCTGGCGGGCGGTGGAAAAGGCCCTGGCCCTGGAGCTGAAGAAGAGCGACGACTACAAGGAGAAGATGCTGCGGCGGCTGGTGAAACTGTTGACCGATAACAGCGACGACCTGCGCGACGCCGAAGCGCGCGAGCGGGAAAAGCTGTTGAAAAAGCTGTTTACACAGGCCGGTTATAACCGCTATTGGAACATCGTGCAGGAGAGCTTTGACCGCATTCACCGCTATCAGAACGAGTTGTGGAAGCGGGAGACGACGGCGGAAACGCCCCTGCCGCGCAGCCATACGCGGTTGATTGCCCTGGAAAAGGTGCAGTTTGAGCGCTTTGGCGACCTGGGCCGGGACAGCGTGCGGGAACTGAGCCGGGAGTACAAAGAGGCGGCGCTAAAGGGACGGAGCAAGGCGGAACTGATAGAGCGCATCAAGCCCATCGGCGGCAAGGTGGCCACCTATGCCGGGGCCATCGCCGACAGCGGCCTGCGCGGCTGGGACAGAACAATTACGGCCACCAAGGCGGAAATCGCCGGGGTTGACCGGGCCCTGTATGACGGCCCGGCATTGCGTCCCAACAGTCACGACTTCTGCGTGGAGCATTATCAACAGGAATACAGCCGGGAAGAGATAGAGAACATGAGCAACGGTCAGCTTGATCCGGTGATCACTTACGCGGGCGGATATAACTGCGTTCACCGCTGGCGCTGGCGGATTGCCAAAATACTGAAGTAATAATAAGACCTTCCAGGTCTTCAATACCTGGAAGGTCTGGAAAAGGAGCACATTATGAACAAAATTACAAAGCTATATCTGTCGATGTCCTGGGATATAATTACCGTGTTGACACTGTTACTGTTTATCGGCCTGACGATCCGCCAGTGCGAGCGGGAGCCTGTTCCCCGTCCGGCGGCGGTGGAGACGCGGCAGGCGCCTGACACGGTACTCATCGGGAGCCGGGCGGCGGACAGCACGGCGCTGGACAGTCTGCGCGGCGAAATAGCGCGACTGAGCCTGCAACTGATACGGGCAAAACAGCGGGCGCGAAAACGACCGGCCACGGTGATCATCCGCGATACGGTTACCCTGCACGACGACGCCGGGGCGGACACGACGGCGCCGAGGATAACGCGTTTTATCTCCTCGCGGATTTTTAAGCGGGACTATCTGACCGCGCGGGTGGAGGCGCTGGCGCCCGCGCCGGTGGACAGCTTTGGTCTGCGGACGACGGTGGATTTTGAACGCTGGTATCGCGAGCGCCGCCGGCCGCTGGCGGAAAAGGAGCGCTGGGCCGACCGGGCCATGTGGTTTTTTATAGGCGCGGCGGTCGTGGCCGTAGTGGCCAATTGATTAAAGGGACGGTGAAAACAAAATGATTCGTGTGGCTAATCTGTATGCGGGTATAGGCGGTAACAGAAGATTATGGCATGGAGATATAAAGGTTACGGCGGTTGAAAAAAATGAAGCAATCGCACATGTTTACCGTGACTATTTTCCCGGCGATAAAATTATTATCGGGGATGCGCACGATTTTCTTTTAAAAAACTATGATCAGTTTGATTTCATCTGGTCAAGTCCTCCGTGTCCTACACATTCCCGCGCGCGTTTTTGGGCAAACAGGAAAGATCGGTATCAACCGGCTTATCCTGATATAAGACTATACGAGGAAATTCTGTTCTTAAAACATTATTACAAAGGCAAGTGGGTAGTAGAAAACGTTGTACCCTATTACGAACCTCTTATACCCGCAAGGAAAATAGGCAGGCATCTGTTCTGGAGTAATTTCTATATCCCGGAATATAAAGTAAAGGATGTTGATGTTAACAGAGCGACAATCAGGGAAATGGAAAGGTATCATAAGGTTGATCTTTCCTCATATAAGGGCCTTGGAAGAAGAGACAGAATATTAAGGAACTGTGTTAATTCGCAAACAGGTCTTCTCGTTTTTGAAAGCGCGCTAAATACGCTAAAAAAAGAACTTATAACAGAACAAAAAACATTATTTTGAGGGAAAAATATGGAAAATATAATCAACAAAGGCACTTTTCCGCAGCGGGTATTGAAGGCGACGGAGTGGATTAAGCGGGAGATCGAACGGGCCTACCGCCAGGCGGCGCGCGATCCGCGCTATATGGATAACGCGGAGTTTTTTAAGGGTCAGCGGGTGCGGCCGCTGGAGAGTCTGCGCGAGCTGTTGCACGACATGAACAAGGCGCTCAGCGAACATCAGAAACCGGTTACGGACGTCTATGCCCTGGAGGCGCAGATCAAATGTGTGCGGCGCGAACTGGCCCTGCGCAAAAACGTGTATAGCGCGCGGGTAAAACAGGGCAAAATGAGCCCGGAAGAGGCCCGCCGCGAGTATGACCTGATGCAGGGGGTGCTGGAAACGCTGGAGGGATTGCAATGAGAATAATCCGAAAAGAACTGGACGCGGTGCGGGTGAGCGTGATCCGCGCCGGAAGCCGCTGGGCCTATCTGGCGGATTACCGGGGCGAGCGGGTCTATTATGATTTTTTCGGCCATTACAGTCATCATAACGCCCTGAAATTCGTTGCCCGTTGTCACCGGGAGACGGGGCAAAAGGTGTATATCCTGCCCGCCGATCTGTGCGACGAGGAGTATACGGGCCTGTTGCGTCGCATGGAGATAACCGTCATCGGCGAGTATGACAAAACGATTGGAGGAGATAATGTTGTGGAACGTTAAAGACCGGAACGGAAGAAAATTAAAGCGCGGTGATCATATCCTGTTGAACGGGGAACCGGTGAAGGTGACTTATCTGACCGCGACAAAGATGATCGTACGCCGGAGCGACCGGCTGGAGGAACTACGGCTAATGCCCTACCGGGGACGGCTGAGTAATGTCGAGAAGGTAACGGAGGTAATGGTGGAGCAATGAAAAATAAAAAATAAAAAATATAATAACTTTTGAGGAGGTCTGTTAATGGAGAAGCGGACGGAACTTAGGGCATGGCGCGAAACGGTATTGCGGGACATGAGCGTTATGAACGCGGAGGCGCTGGCCCGGAAATATGATCTGAGTCCCTGTACGGCGCGGCAGTGGATGGCGGCCCGGGAAAGCGGCCGCAATATCAATAACCGGCTGAACAATTATTATAACCGGCTGGCGGAGGGCTGGACGCGGAAACAGGAGATCACCGCCTGCCAGGTGTGGGTATACGGGATGCTGGACATGCTGGGCGGCGAGATGACGACGGCCGAAATCTCCCGGCGGGAGAATCTGCGCGAGTCGCAGGTGAAAAAATGGCGCATAAAGTTGCAGGAGGGTTATGACCTGAAACCCGCCCTAAGGGGATATCATTACAGGTGGCATTTAAAGTCCGACCGGCCGCGCCGCCTTTCCCGCGCGCGGGCAGACAGGGATAAGGGACACAGGGACGACCGGGAACATCATCCGGTGATCAGCGGCCATAAGTGTGCCATGTGCGGGGTGTGGTTTAGCGGGGAGCACGGCCGGGCGGTGGTGTGCCGCGACTGCCGCAAACGCCCGGACTTTAAGCCGCGCGTGCGATTTTACAACCGCCTGTTAATATTGGTTGAAGCCTGGCTGCCCGAGGTTTAGAAAAAAAAAGAGACGGCTTGAAAAAAAAGCCGTTTTTTTCTTGACAAATATACGGCAATGCCGTATATTAGAACCAACGAAACAGAGAAAGGCAAGAAGATGGAAGAATTAAAAAATAAAATTGAAGAAGCAAAAAAATTGTTAGACAACTGGGAGTATGATGTTATTGGTCTCCGGTACCACAGAGGAGCGCCGCCCGCTATTGGTGAAAGAGTTCCGTGCTCTTTTGTTTGGGATGATGGAAATATCACAGAAGAACAATTGCCAGGTACATCATGTCTTGATTTAGCAAATATTGACCCGGAAAAAGCAATCGAAGAAGTTAAAGCATATTGTTGGGGAGAAGGTGAACTGATTATTATTGCCGGAAGTTCTGCCGAAGGGGGCAATGATGTCGGTGAAATCATTATCCACGACGCGGTAAGAATATTTTAATTAATAGGAGGACATCATGGTAAACGGTTTAATCACATTAGAAGACCTGGTAAAGGTTGATGCGCTAAAGGATTTTGCAAGCAAAGCTTCTACGGAAGAGGCTGAGGAAATCGCCAGCGCTGTTATTAAAATTCTATTTCAAGGGGAAGTAGACCAACCCGAGGGCATTAAGGATGTTGGGATGTGTTTTAAGGTGGACGACAAAGGCAATCTAACGGTTGAGGAACTGGATGACTAAAGAGAAAATCAAAAAGCTGCGCAAGCGGCTGATGATGAATACCCGGGAGTTCGGCGAGGCTTGCGGGGTCTCCTCCCGGACGGTGGAGGACTGGGAACAGGGCCGGAGAAAACCTTCCGGCCCGGCCAGGAAACTCTTAGAACAACTGATGAAGTAACTATCCCGGCATTACGCCGGGATTTTTTTATTCCGCCACTTCCAGCGGCAGGGAGAGCACCTGCTTGAGGCGCAGGTTGAACACGGGCCGTATAACGCCGATAAAGACGTCGAACAGGCGGTTGCCCTGGCTGTCCGTCCACTCGCCTGGCAGGTTGTCCTTAAGCGTGTCGCTCAGGGTCATGCTCTCGGTCAGGCCGTCCTTACTGTCCGTGCATATCAACAGCGTATAGCGCAGTTGACTGTCCGGTTCCGGGCTTACGCCGCCGCCGGGGTTGTCCTCGGCAAAGTTGATGAGGATGGCGGGCAGGGTAACCGCCTCAACGGTCAGCTTGACGATATCGATCTGTCCGTTATAGATATCGATTTTGGTGCCCGCCGGAAGGATGCCGTCGCTGACCAGTTGTTCCAGCATAGACTTGATCTGATTTTGCACGCTGACGGATTTAAGCATTATACACCTCCCTGCCATTGTTCATTGTTGAAACGCCGGGTATAGGATTCCTGACGCACCGGATCGTCGGTATCGTCGGCCGGGTCATTGATACCGGTCAGCATACCGGCGGAGATATCGCGCAGGGCCTTGCGCGCGTCGATACAATCCTTATAGATATGACTGTCGTCATCCACCAGTTCGTGGAAGTTATAGAGCCAGTAACGGCCGATGACGCCGCCCAGTTTGCGGACGATTTCCGGGGTGGAAGCGACGTCGGCGTAGGTTTTGGTGATCAGCGACTCGATTTCGGCGTTGGTCTTGTCCACGGCAAAGGTGACGGCGTTGGCGTCGGCGGAAAGTTCCGCCCAGCGGTCGGCCTTTAGCGTTTTCTGAATCTCGGCGCTGTCGATATAATTAGCCATAAGGGCCTCCTATTCGGGTAAATTTTTTTCAAGAAGCACATCGATGCGCTTCCCGGCTTTTTCCAGTATGTACTCGGCCACCTTTTCCTGTTCCTGGTCGGTCAGGCCCATAAAGGCGCGCACGACGCGGTTTTTTCCGGCGCCCTTCTCATCGTGATAGGACATGATGCGGGCCAGCTCGTCGCGGTTAAAACCGAGACTGATTTCCGCCTGGCGCACATCAAGGACGTGGTCGAAACTGCCCCAGGCCGCTCCGCTGAATTGCAGATCGACCCGCGCGGTTTGCAGGCCGCGCTTTTGGCGCTTGCGGGCGTAGGCCTTGCTGTACGGTTTGCCGCCGCCTTCCAGGTAACGCCCGGCAAGGGTGCGCTCCTCGATGATCTGACGGGCCAGAAGGGCCACGCCGCTGAGAATGACCTCGGCGGCTATTTCCTCCTGCAACATGCGCAGACGCTCTCCCAGATTGTCGCTCATAACAAAAACCCCGTTTAAAATGCGTTTAAAATCGTTTCTCCCGCCTTTTACCCCGTCATAGCGTGTCTACGGGCGGGCAGAGACACGCGCGGGCGCAGGCGGCCTTTTAGCCGAAGCGTTAAAAAACAAAATCGGTTGACCGTTTAAGGGGCGGAGCGTTCTCGTCCACGCGCACGCCGAAGGTTTCGAACTGCTTGGGATCGACCTCCCCGCCCATGTCCCAGTATAGTTTTAGCGCTTCGCGGATTTCAGAGCGAGAAAGAATATCGTTTTTGACCAGCACGGGACGCAGGGGCGCGGGCGCGGGAAAGTTAAGCGTTAACAGCGGTCTGACGAATCCGGCATAGAGCCAGCGCACGGCAAAGCGGCGGTCGGCGGCGGCCAGGTCTTCGCGCACCTGCATGGCTCCGGTCTCGTTGCCCAGTTTGCCGGGGGTACTGTCGGCGGCGGCGCTATGCCCCAGAATGGCCTTGGACAGTCCGGCCTCGCTGGCGGCCACCAGGTCGCCAAAGGTTTGCCCGCCGGTGCGGCTGTTTTCCACAAATTCGATTTTGGCGCTCATGGGCATGGCGGCCGCGCCGTCCTGCCCCAGGTTGTAGACGGCTTCCCAGACCTGGTCGCGGATTTCCTTGCCCGCTCCGTCGGGATAGCGGCCGACGCGGAAGGGATCGGAAAAGACCTCGATGAAATGGGCCCAGCTTTCGTAACCGAAATTTTTGAGCACATAGGGTTTAAGGCAGCGCAACAGGATGGCTTTTTTGGAGCGCACCTTTACGGCATAGATACTGTCGCGCGGGGTATCGGCAAAGCTTTTGCGCTTCGATCCCGACCAGATATACAACTCGTCGCGGTCGAACTGAAAGAGATCGTTGTCCTGGTGATTGAAACCGGACAGCACCAGGCGGTTGTCCCGAATTTCCCAGTGGGGTTCGATGACGCGGAACAAGCGCAGCTTGGCTTCCAAAATTTCCTCAATCAGATCATCGACCTGGATATTCTCAAAGACCTGCTTCAAAAAATCGCGTTGGGCGTCCACGGCGCTGCCCTCTTCGGCCGAGCTGAACTCCAGGGAGAGGCCGGAGGTGGCCGAAAGGCGGGAGCTAATGCAACCCTCGGCGTGCTCGTCGAGGGCGATCTTGTTAAAAATGGGCTCGATAAGCGATGGGTCGCCGTTGAGAAAACCGGTCAGGGCGTTTTTAAGCACCTGCGGCGTCACCTCGCTACGGGGAAGGGGCTTTTCTTTTTTGACAACATCGGTGCGGGCCTGACTGCCGATCAGGCGCGTCAGCCAGTTCTTAATGGGCTTGATCATGGCATACTCCTTGTTAATGCAGTCGCTTGCGCTTAAAGGTGCGCTTAACGACGGACATAATGGTGAACTCGGTGCCCTCGGCGTCCAGGATGTCGATGGCCGAGCGCAGGGCGTCGGGGCCGTCCTTGTCCGGGTGATCCGGATAAAAAACGAACTGATCGCGCAATTCGATTTGGTCGGGATCGGTCAGGTCGAACAGGATATCGCCGCGCTCGATAAGACCGCTGCATGACTCGATGCGCAGGTTTTTGTCAATCGTGTTGACATGCGGCAAAACGGGAAAGCGCCAACCCTTGCGGCGGGCGGCGTCGTCATAATCGCGCTTAAGCTCGTCAAGCTGGGCGAAGTTGTTTTCCACGTAGGTATTGCGCAGGCCGACGGGCTGATCGCGCCAGCGCTGCCACATGGCGTACTGGGCGTCAATCATGGCGCTGATGCTGGCGTTGCGTATCCAGGCGTCGAGCACGACATAATGGGTGCCCGTCCAGCCGAGCATGATCACGGCTTTTTTACAGGCTGATTTGCTTTTACCGGTGCTGGGATCGGTATAGATCACACTGCGGGCGACGTCCGGCCGCGCGGCGTATTGCTTGAACCATTCTTCTCGAAAGACGCGCCCCTCGGAAACGGGATTGAGCTTATACTCGCGCTCATAAGCCACGGTGCCGACGGCCTTGCGCAGATTGTCGCACACGGCGCGGGTTTTGACCGAGGGCCACAGCAAGCCGTTTTTGAAGCGGGCGCGGCGGGCCTCGTCCATGTCGGTCTCCGCGTCTATTTCCAGCGGATAAAAAAGGATAAAACGCTTTCCGGCAAAGTCGGGCGACTGTTCGGTTTCGTTTTTGAACAGGGCGGCGGCGCACTTTTTGCCGGGCAGATTGGACAACCAGATGACATTGCCGTTGCTGTTCATCACCGGATAGAGTTCCTCGAGCACAAACTCCTTCTTTTCGTTACTGATCTTGATGTTGCGGGCGGTCTGTTTGTTTTCGAAGTCCTCAATGACAATCAGATCGGGGCGGTGCGGGCCGTTAAGGAGGCCGCGCACATGGCCCTTGTAGCCGAAGGGTTTGAAACGCACACCGTTGCGCAGAGTGAAGTCGTCCATCTCCCACAGGCCGGGGTTTTTCATGGAGCCGAAGTCGTGCAGTATGCGGGGGTTGCTTTCCAGCTCGGCCTTAACGGCGATAAGCCGGTCGATGGCCAGGTCTTCCGTGTGGGCAACGTAAACGATGTAATTGCGCCGCTCAAAAAGGGCCTGGTGCAGGGGGTAGCCGACGGCGTTCTGCACGGTTTTGCCGGTTTCCCGCGCGCCGATAACCAGGGTGATGGTGCCCTTGCGCTTTGCGGCATGCGCGTCCATTTCGCGGTGATGCCAGTTGGGCTTCAGGTCGAAATAGTGCGGCAGATAGGTCTTATAGAAATAAAACCTGTCTTTGCGGGCGCGGTTGATGCGCCGGGCCTTCTTTTCCGGGGTGTCATTGGGAAAAGGGGCGACGTCGCGGCTGACGATCTTTTTCTGTTCGGCCAGCATCTTCTCCAGCTGGGCGATGCCGGTAATTTTGCGGGCGATCATAAGCGGCTCAGGGTTTGTTTGAGAAAATCGCCGATGGCGTTGTTAAGGGGCACGGTTAACAGCTCCGGGCTGTGGTCGCGCAAAAAACGTTGGAACTTATCCAGCACGTCAAAGGCGATGCCCATGTAGTTGGATTCGCGCATGACCGACTCGCGGGCCTTGGAGAGCTTGGCCAGGGCGTCGCTTTCCTTGCCGTCCAGGGCGCGTTTTTCCTCGCGGGCCCGGTTGAGTATAACCAGCATGGAGCGCTTGAACTCCGCCGCGAGGGCCGCCGGACTGATGGTTTTTCCTTCCCGCTCGGCCTTCCAGTCCTCGTTTTGGGCCCAGGCATATACGGTGCTGCGGGCCAGTCCCAGGGTCTCGGCGATCTCGGCGATTTCCCGGCCTTCGTAGACGTAGAGCATACGGGCGTATTGCTGTTGATTGATGCGATCCTGTTTCATGATAATCCTTTCCGTGTAAGCAACAGCCCCAATATGGGCATGAGGCACACATTATATCTATATGTTCGGTACGGATAAGCGCATAGCGTCAGGTTATCCTTGCACGGGGTGGTAATCCCTTGCTATCCTTAGCCTGCAACGCAAAAACAAGGATGCACCATGCTCAGATTTCGCATACATAATCACGCCGACGTCCGCAAGGGGATCATCTGGCTGCACGACATTATCGGCGTCGAGGACAATACCTCGGCCGAGGTGGCCCGCGTGCTCAACCAGATGGAAAGCAACGGCGTGAGCAAGTTTGAGGTGCATATCAACAGTCCGGGCGGACTGGTTTTTGACGGCCTGGCCATCTACAACATGCTGAGGGAGCGGGATACGGATATCATCATCGATGGAATCGCGGCCAGCATTGCCAGCGTGATCGCCTGCGCCGGGCAGAATGTGAAGATGTATAAGAATACTTTTTTCATGATTCACAATCCCTGGACGTTCGCGGCGGGCGACGCCGATTATATGCGCAAGCTGTCCGACCAATTGGATCAGATCAGGGAATCGATCACCCAGGCGTATGCCGAGCGTACCGGTCTTAATGCCGAGACGCTGACGGCCATGATGGACGAGGAGAGTTACATCAACGCCGAGGACTCCCTGGAACTGGGCTTTTGCACGGAGATCATCGACAAAAAAAGCTCCGTGGACACGGAGAAAATCAAGAATCAGTTTTTGAACCTCATCAAAGGAGACGACCCCATGAGAGAATTTTTAATCCAATTGCTGGCCCTGGCGGCCACGGCCACGGACACGGATATTCAGAACGCTCTGAAGGCGCTGAAATCCAACGCCGATCAGGTGGACGACCTGGTGGCGCAGGTGGCGGAGCTACAAAGCAAAATCGAATCCGGCGGGGATTCTGGTAGCGGGAGCGGAGGCACGGAAATTGACGCGCTGAAAGCGTCGATTGAGAGCCTGACAACGGTTGTTAACGACCTGAGCAAGGAGAACAGGCGCATTAAGGCCCAGGCCGCCGTGGATCAGGCGATCAGCGAAGGTAAGATATTCCCGGCGCAGCGCGAGGATTACATGGCGACGGCCGAGGCCGATCCGCAGGCCTTTTTGGCGCGGGTGGAAAAGATGCCGGTGCTTTTTGATCCGCAAAACAAGATTGATTTTGGCGGCGACGGCGACAATGACGACGCGCCGATGAGCAAAACGGAAAAATTTAAGGCAGCCATGCGCAAAAAACAGGCCGTGGCCTAAAAGAAACGGAGTGAGCACATGTTACTAAGAGAATTATCCCCGGCGGGACAGGCGGAAGCGCTTTTTTTGACGGAAGCGGAAAACAAGGGCCCCATCCTGCGCTATCTGGAGTTCGAAACGATTGTGGGCAACGCCGACCAGTGGCGCAAGGCCAGCGCGGCCACGGGCGGTAAATTCCGCGCCCTGGACGCCGACTACGTGGCAAACAAACAGACGCCGAGCTTCGCCAGCGTGGCGCTGAAAATCTTTGGCGACAAAATCGAGACCGATATCGCCCACGAGCGGCGCGGACAGGATATCGAAAGCGTGCACATGCGCAATGTGCTGCGCTTTGCCAAAGACCTGGGCGCCAAGTTCCAGTATGAGTTCGTCAACGCCACCGGCGCGGGCGACGACTTTGTGGGTATCAAATCCCAGGTGGCGGCGGATCATATTCTGAGTCCCGGCGGCGCCAATGGCACGAATATCGCTTACGGTCAGGACGCCAACATCGAGAAGCTGTTGGGCACGATGCGCGAACTGCTGGCCTACAATCTGACCTTCTGGCTGGCCGATATCACCTTTATCAGCCGCCTGACCAACATCCAAAACAGTCTGGTAACGATTAATCGCGACGAGCTGGGCAATACTATTGTGCAGTTTGGCGGGGTGCCGATGGTGCCCGCCGGGCGCAAGGGTCTGACCCAGGGCGACGCCAAAACCCTGCCCGCCACGGAGACCAAGGGCACGGCGGCCAACATATGCCAGTCCGTTTACGCGATCCGCTCGGAAGAGATCGGCGGCGTGGCGGCGGCCAGCAATACCGGGCTTGACCTGGATCACTTCGGGCATGTGGCGGATGACCGTTGCTATCGCAGCGTGGCGGAATTTGACGCCGACATCATCAGTCTGGAAGACGACGCCCTGTGGCGCATCGAAGGCATTAACTTCTAACAGGCTTAATCTCATAATCCACGCCGGGGGGCCGCGTCCCGTTCCGTTCGCACGCTCCCCGGTTTTTTAAAAAAGGGTATTATCATGGCACGTACACAGGCCAACATCAAAAAACGGCATTACCGGGTTTTGCACCGCAGTCCGGCCAGTTTTTCCGTACCGGCGTCGGCGGCGGAGTTCGCCACCTTTCTGGGCACCTTCACGGAGCTGGGCTACTGCCGGGACAAGACGATTAAGGTGACGATTAACAAGGGCGACCAGGAGACGCTGGACGACGGCACCAAGCTGTTGCAGGGTTACAACTGCAAGACCGAGGGCATACTGTTGCAGAGCGAGCCGGGCGATTACACGGCTTACGAGACAATCGAAAACGTTAAGCAGGATATTCTGCTGTACGCCCAGAGCACCAAGCAGTGTATCTTTTTCCCCAACGCGCTTCTGGCCTTTGAGGAAGCGGTCACCTCCGGCGAGACGGAGAGCGTTCCGTTCAGCTTTGAGGCGGAAAACGTGGGCAGTAAGTCCGATTTCCGCACGCGCTTTGCCGAAAGCACGGCGTAGGCATAACGATTCGCGGCGTGGAGCAACTGGCTGCTCGCCTGGCTCATACCCAGGAGGTTGCGGGTTCGAATCCCGCCGCCGCTACTAACCCTTACCCGGAAGAGCATAAGACCCGGACGCGCCCTCCTTTCACCTCCAATTAATCGCGTCCGGGAATTATGCGAAACAGGAGATCATTATGAAATCATTTTTTTTGCGCTTTGAGACCTTTTTCCGCATGCTGACCCTGCGCAATTGGGGCGCGCCCTATCATTATATCATCGTCAACATGTCCACCATGCTGGTGATCGCCGTTTTTGACATGCGCACCATGTATCACCCGGCGATGCCTTTTTATACGGCGCTGTTAATCGTGGGCATTATGATTTATGAGTTTTGGCAGCGGACAAAGGGTCAAACCTGGCAGGGCATGTTTGAGGATATGGCCTTTAACGCGGCGGGTTATATTTTCGCGGTCATCCCGCTGATACAGCACTCTCCCGATGTGAGCACGCTCAGCCTTATGGGCATGAGCCTGGCGGCGCTGCCGTTCGTGTTCGGGAAGAAAATCAAGGTGTGTATCGACGCCGGTCACGGCGGGAAAGACCACGGCGCGGTTTACGAGGGGGTGGCGGAAAAAGATGTGACTCTGCGCGCGGCGCTGATTTTACGCGAGTATCTTAAGGCCCTGGGCATGGACACGGTGATGGTGCGGGAAGAGGACAGGGATATCGACCTGGGACGGCGTATTCATATTCCCAACTCGGAACTGGCCGACCTGTTCGTCAGCCTGCACGCCAACGCCTCGCCCAGTTCGTTTCCGTTCGGCATCCAAAGCTATTATTACAGCGAGGTGACGCGCAAGCGCATCGGCGGCGTGATCCAGGCGGCCCTGGAAAAGGTATATAGCCGGGAAAGCACCTGGAATAAGGCCGAATACGGTAACTTTTATGTACTGCGGCATACGGCCATGCCCGCCGTGCTGGTGGAGATGGGTTTTTTGAGCAACGCGCACGACCGGGAGCGGCTGACAAATGACTATTATGTACCGGCGCTGATGGAGGCGCTGGCCAGGGCGATTAACGAATTACAAGGGGTTGACGATGGAGCAAGCGGCAACAATCAAGGACCTGATGCGCCTGCAAAAGGAAACGCTGGACGCCATAAACGTGGTAAGCGTGGAAATCGCAAAACTCAAGGTTAAGGTGATGATGATCTCAGGCGGCGTATCGTTTGTGATGAGCGCGGTGGTGGTGATCGTGGCCGCCTGGATTAAGAAGGGATAAGATGAGCGCAAAGATATACACGGACAGCATTCCTCTGCGTTATAAAAGCGACGACAGCAAGGCCAGCGGCCTTGCTGTTTCGCTATGGCAGAACGGGGTAAAAGTGGCGGATTTAACGCAGAACGCCGGGAAGAACTGGTACTATGATTTTCCGGCCGCAATCGTTAACGGCACTTATGATCTGTATATTAATAATACTCCGGTTAAGCACAACGGCATCCAGGAGACGGTAAGGGTAATCCGAAGCGGCATTGTTGAAAAATCAGATATTAAGGATAGCTCCGTAGACGGGAACAAAATAGAACAGTTAAGTATTGACGAGCCGCACATTAAAATCGGAGCGGTAACTACGCCAACCATGCAGGCACAATCCGTTGACGCAGGCATTCTTGCCGACCAGGCGGTGACAGCCACAAAAATACCGGACGCGACGATAAAGTGGGATCATTTTACGCAGGCGACCAAGGACACCATCAATAGTTCCGGAGGAGGGACGATCACCAATAACCCGGATGACGTCACTCTTGAGACCAAAACCGGGTCTAAAATAGGTATAAAAAACGCTTGGGATACGGTAGCGGATGAGATAGCCCTGGCGGCTCTGACCGGGGTGGCCGAGGGCGACCGGCGACACGTCAAACAAATATCAACGCTCTCCAATCCGGCGGAGGGGGCCGGACTTTTTATACTGACTTCGACGACCGTTAACCCGGACGGTTACGCGCATTTTTCCTCGACGGTCTCCGGGTTGGTCTGGAAAAGGCAGGTGCCGCAGGATGACGCTCTTTTTTGGGGATTTACGCCGCAAAACTCGGCGGCAAATAATGTCACGGCCCTGCAAAACGCGCTTAATGGCGGAAACAAAACGATCCGCGTCACCCTGCCGGGTACGTATCAGTTTGACGCTTACTGGCGCATATATAGCAATACGGAATTAATTTTCGGGGCAGGCGTGATACTAAGCAAGGTAGCGGGGACGGAGAGCAAAAACACTTTTATTAATGACGCCGCTTACAACGGGGGGACAAACGAAAACATTATTATACGCGGATTAACGCTTAAAACGAACGGCATAGCCGTTGCTCATAGTCTTGGCGACGTCCTGTATGCTATACGGGGGGAGTTGTCCTTTTTTAACGCCAAAGATGTGAAAATATATAATTACACCGTGAAAGATTTGGGCACGCAACATTGGGGCGTGGGCATTAACAGCGTGGAAAATTTCCTGCTTCAGGATTTTGAAATTCGCGGGGACAAGGACGCGGTGATGCTGCAAAACAGCAAAAACGTTATCGTGCGCAACGGTATTGTGTCGACCTATGACGACCGCATTTCCCTGCGGGGAGGCGACTACCCGGGTGTGGCCAAAACTCTGGGTGATATAGACAACGTACTGGTGGAGAACATCAAGGATATACCTTACCCGAGCCAGTTGGGACATTTTAGCCGCATTATCCCGGCTAAGTGGGTGAGCTGGTACAGCGGCATGAGCTTACGAACAGGGGACACAGTAGAAAACGGGGGCAATGTTTACCGGCCGTTGTCCGGCACGTCGGCGTCTCCGGTAACCTCCACGGTGGCCCCGACGGGGACAACACGCTATTTTACGACATCAGACGGTATCGACTGGGTATACTGCCAATCCGACGGCGCGCTCTCGGCGACCGTCAAAAACGTAACATTTCGTAATATCGAGATCGGCGCGGATCGTCCGGGTTTTATGGTCAGCGCGCTGGAGGATACTTATATGCGGGCGGTTTATCCGGGCGAGGTGGCGCCGTTGGTGGACAATATCGTTGTGGAAAATATGATTGACAACGTGCTCAATAATGACGTTGTATTCTGGCTGTATGCGGCGATCACTCTTAAGATTATCAATCCGCGCACGCGGCGCAAGCTGGTGGAGGCCCGTACCTGGGAGACCAGTAAGGGAGTTGATTATGACATTACGATTGACAACTGGACGATCGATCAATCCCTGTATAATGCGGGCAACGGCGACATATCAGTACACGACACGAAATCGGATGTATATTACCGGATTAACACGGTCAAGCAGATACGGGACATTACGGTAATTAAAGGCTTGGCCGTGTATGATAAGATTGTAAGTATATCGGGAAACGCCAGCATTAACGAGGCTTTCGGTTTAAGCCCGGCTAAGGGCGACCGCATTATGATTCAGGGTAAAGAACGATATTTTGACGGGACAAAATGGAATTTCCCCGGACGCAGAGCGCTTGTTTTGGAAATTGATCCGACAATATCCGCCACGTTCTCGGCAAATTTTTTAGGCACCAGCGGCCGTTCAATAACAGTTGATTTCGGAGACGGGACAATAAAAAATTATGATCTCGATCCGTCCGTTAATGTTGCCGTATCGCACACGTATACCGTGTCCAATACGTGCACAATTTTGATTTACGGCGATCTAAACGATTTGACAAAAGTTGACCTGTCTAATTATGGATACAGTGTATATTTTGATATAGGTCAGATCGCCGATCTCATTAATTTAACCACTCTCCAGTTGCGCGGTAATAATGAGTTGCAAGGGGACATAAGTTTAATCAAAAATATGGTTAAGCTTACAAGCTGCCAGCTTTATCAGTCCGCCCTTAAGGGTGATCTGAGTGTTCTGGCTAATCTGCCCGCAAACGCTCTTTACATATATGCCTATGGGTTAACCGGAGGAACGATAACTTACACGTCAACGACTTTAAAAAGCTGGAACAATACGATATTAAGGCTGCAAGATAATAATCTAACGGCTTCGGAAGTAGATCAGATACTCATCGATCTTGCCGCTGCGTCTGTTTCCGGCAGTACGAGTCAGG
Source organism: Calditrichia bacterium (assembly GCA_027006055.1). Lineage (GTDB taxonomy): Bacteria > Calditrichota > Calditrichia > Calditrichales > J004 > J004. Next base: position 25,998 of record JALTKX010000204.1, read on the forward strand.
TACGGCTGGACGGGAGCAACGCGGCCCGGACTTCGGCCAGTGACGCGGCGGTATCGACATTAACAAGCAACGGCTGGACGGTAACAACTAATTAATGAAGGGTAAGAAAATGATTAAGGGACAACGCAAGTACAGGGCTTATATGTACACCATTACGGGCGTCTTTATTCTGGCGGGATTGACGATACTGGCGGCGGCGGATCAGGCGGCCGGTATTATTGCCGCCATCGGCGGGGTGGCCACGGCGGTGATGATTCCGTTCATCGCCGGGAACAATGTGGAAAACAAGGCCGAGGCGGGCGCTTACCGCAGGGCGGAGGGCTGAGGTGTATCAATACAAGATCGGACGGATATGGTGGACGCAGGAAGAACTGACCTGGAAACAGGACAAGCAACTGGCAGCGCTGTTTAACCGGTTGCGACAGGCGGCCGACGGCGAGGAAGAGATCAGCATTGACAACACAATGCGCCTGCTGCTGAAACATGATCTGTTAAAGGCGTTTCTGGCCATTATTTTGCGCCCTAAAAACCGTTTTTTAAGGCTGTTGCCTATTCGTCCCAGGGTGAACGTGCTTAGCAATTCACAGATTAATGAGATCCGCGAGGATTTTTTTTTATCAAACAAGACTGTGCTGACAAAATTGAGCGGGTTCGGGAACGTCTTGGCATACCTGTCGCGGGCGATGGAGACGCTGGAGAAACAGAAGAATACAGCCTGAGCGAGGAAAACCCGGAGGAGGCTATCGACCGGGAATCGTTGCTGTACCAGGTTTGCGACGGCGACATACGCCGCCGCCGGGAGATGGAAAACATGAAGGTGAGCGCGGTACACATCTGGGCTATGTACAACATGACCCGCCGCCCGCCGCTGAACTACGGAAAAAAGGACGATGGCGAAGTTTAAGGATATCAATTTTCTGCTGAAGCTCAGCCCGGAACAATTTAACAAGGTTGTCAGCCAGGCACGGGCGGAATACGGCAAAACCAAGGCCAAGGTGGAAAAGCCCATGCGCATGCGTCTGGATGTGACCAAGGCGCTTAACGGCATGGCCACGCTGGGCCTGGCGCTGAGCGGTATCCGTCAAAGTTATAACCTGATCGCCGGGCCGCTGAAAGAGGTTACCCGGCTGAGCGATATCCAAGAGCGGGCCGATAACCGGCTGGCCACCTCCCTGCGCAACGCCGGGGACGCCACAAAGGAGACCTACACCGAAATGCGGGAGTTCGCTTCCTGGATTCAGACGGTGACTACCGTCGGAGACGAACAGGCGGAGATGCTGACCTCGATGGCGCTGAACATGCAGGCGCCGATCGATAAAACCAAGGAGGTGGTCAAAAACGCCATCGCCCTGAGCAAGGCTTACGAGCTGGATATGAACGTGGCCATCCGCGCCGCCGTTTCCGCCCTGGATGACAACTACTCTATGCTTACCCGCTATATACCCGCCCTGCGCACCGCCAACAGCGAAGCCGAAAAGGCCGCCGTGTATCAAAGAACCGTGGCCGACGGCTGGACAACCGCCACCGAGGAGCTCAAAACCAACGCGGGCGCGCTGGAAGATTTTCAGAACACGATCGGCGACGTTAAGGAAGACCTGGGCGATTTTGTAAAGGCCGGTATCGTGCCGGTGATTAAGGTGCTTAAGCCCCTGCTTGACGGATTTGCCAGCCTGGATCAGGGCACGCAACAAGCTTCATTATCCACCTTAACCCTGCTGGCGGTCGGTTCCCGCGTTCCGGCCATGCTGGCGGGCATCCGCGCCGGTATTGCCACGCTTAACGCCTCGCTGGGGCCGGTGGGCTGGCTGATATTGGGCGTCAGCGCCGTGGCCACGGCCTGGATCACCTATTCCAGCAATGCCGACGAGGCGGCCAAAAGCAACAAAAATCTTGCTGATTCCAACCGTGATCTTAAGGACTCTTTCGACAGCGTTTTAGACCGCACGCGCAAGATAACCGAAGCCCTGTCGCTTACGGGATTGCAGACCCGGCAACAGGCCACGGCCAATGCCATTACCAAGACCATCGGCGTGATCCAGGGCCTTTACCGCGACCTGGAGAGCGCGGAAAACCAGGTGCAGAAAACGCGGATTGAGAACAGTATTAAAGCTAATGAGGAACTGTTGGCCCGGCAAAAAGAGGAATATGACGCTTTTGAAAAGCTGATCAATGAGCGGCGGGAACGGCTGGCCCAGGCGGAAAGCAATTTGACCAAGGAGCAACAGGAGGCGCTGGATAAGCGCAAGGCTTATGAGTTTGAGACAAACCGCATCACCCTGGCGGAATATGTCGCCTATCTGGAATCGCGCAAGGAGGCGGTGCGCATCAGCCTGGGCGAGGAGACGGCCGAATATCTGCAATTTATTGACAAGCTGGAGGGGTTGAAATTACAGCTTAAGGCTCCGCAGTTAACCGGGGATCAAACCGACCCGGTAACCTCGTCCATCAAGCGACAGCAACAGGCCTTTATTGATCTGGGACAAGTGTCCACCGATTACAACGATATGATTTTCGAGCAGATGCAGGCGCAGTATGACTACCGGTCGAGTATTATTGAGTCCGGTCTTGCCCTGGCGGAAAAGGCTCACGGTCGGGAGTCGAAGCAATATGCGGACATGCTGCGCACGCGGGAACAGAACGACGCCAATTATCAGAAAGCCCGCGAAAATCTGGAAAAAGAAGGGGCCAGGGCGATCCTTTCCATCGGCGCAAGGCTGATGAATGCCTTCCAGGGAGAGAATCAGTTCTTTTTCGAGGCGGGGAAAGTATCCTCGGCGGGTATGGCGGCCATCAACACGTATGAGGCGGCCACGATGGCCCTGAAATCCTATCCCCCGCCCTACGGGGAGATCGCCGCCGCCGCCAACATTGTTTTCGGCCTGCTTCAGGTGCAAAAGATTCTGTCCACCAAATATCAGCCGCCGAAAAAGCCTAATGTTAAGGGTTTGGCCGGTGGCGGTCCGGTAACTTCGGCCATGTTGTTTGATTCAATTTTCACCCCGGAGGGCGAAGACGGCATCGCCGGGTTGCAGATTGGTGAGTATGTGCACGATAGGGAGACAACGCGCAAGTATTTTCCGCTGTTGGAGTCTATGCGCAGGGGTACTTTTCCCGTGCCCGCCTATGCCAGCGGCGGCCCGGTAACCGAGGTGGCCACGGCGCAGGCGCCTTTGTTTGATCCGGCCCTGTTGGGCGCGGCCGTTGAAGATGCCGTCGTAGAAGGCTTTCGCCAGTCACGCCTCAAAATCGAGGGTGAGTTTTTCGCGGCGGGGAAAGAGCTAAAAGCCTCGCTGGACAAGTTGGCGTCGTTAAAGGAGACGGTGTAATGATATTTGAAAAATGGGACAGCGGTTCCGGCAGTTGGATTGATATATCACAATATATAGAGCGCAAGGATGAGCAAATTGAGCTTGATCTGTTGGGCACATATGAGATACAGCAAAACGGACAAAGCTATAAGCTTGACGCCGGTTCTGTTTCTGTTGCCGAAGGCGATTATATGCGTATCCGCGAAGAGGGCGCGGCGGTTAACTATGTCAATATGATTAAGGGTAACGATTCGGACATGAACGCCTCGGCTGGGACGCATTGGGGATTGTCGGGCCTTAACAATAATCCTGTTTTTGATATAGACAGCACGGTTTCCGGTAAGATGTTTTTCGATATGAACGGCGAGAGCGTGGCGCGCGTGCGGCTTAATTTTAATATGCTCGTTTCCGGAAAATCATACCGGGTGCGCGTTAAGCTGCGCTATCGCTCCGGTTCCGGCGCAAAAATGTACTTCGGTGATGATCCGGTTACCAGCACGGCCCAGGTATCCTTTTTGCCCACAGCCACCGAAGCCACGTATGAAGGCACTTTTACGGCGGATAACAGCGGCCGGGAGTTTTATATCGGGGCCAAGAGTGATGACGGCCTGGCCAATACATCTCAATTTGAGATAGACGATATCGAGCTCTATGTAGAGTCCGATCCGGTTATTTACAGCGGTTTTGCCGCCAATCTTATTAAGTCGGTGCGGACGAATAAGGTTGAGTTCGATCTTATCCCGGAGATATCCGATCTCAAGTCCAAACCGGTGCAGTTAACGCTGTCCGGGAGTAATTTATATGAGCGTCTGCTGGATGCCATGCCCTCGGATTATGTGCTTGTGGAGATGGACAGCACGGCGGAGTCGGTGCTTAACAGCGCGCCGTCCGGGCTAACCGGCATTATATATCCGGGGGATCAGGTTTTAGGCACGGACAGCAACAATTATCACTGTATCCAAAAGCACAAATCCACCACCGACGATAAGCCAATAACCGGTGCTAATTGGGCGACATACTGGCAATCGGGCGGGGCCAACGGCGTTGCCTGGGAGTTCGATAAGACCTATGACGTTCGCTATTTTAACGATGTGCTTTATGACACCATCGCCATCGGCAACGCCGTCAGTCAGGGCAATAATCATATTTATTGCGTCGTAGTCAATAAGGAGCTGCGTATCTACGGGCGCAATGTCAACGATACGCCCACATCTTTAACCGCCAGTAAACTTAATGATATTTTTGAGGATGATTCCGAGGAAATCGTTACAGGCTACTATGACGACTATGTTAATGATTCCCTGCGCGGAGAGGGAGCGCTGACCATCGGTAATCAGGTGACGATTGACTGGAAAAAGACAGAGCACAAGATATTGTCAACCGAGAAATTTAAGCTGATGCAGCTTCTGCAATATAATGCCGTTGATTACGGCATGATCACGTCGATTAGCAAAAAGGGGTTGATGTACACTTATTTAACCACAAGACTTGAGCGTGTGCCGTGACTGACTTACAATTCAAAAAGACATCGGGATCAACAGCGGAGGACTTCCAGGCCGTCTTTATTGAGACGGATTATTTCGTTGATGAAGAGGCTAAGTTTAAGGATATTAACAATGTTCTCCGGCGGGAAATAAGCCTGGTTTACAAACGGTGGAACATTCGTTTTAGCTATTTGACCGAGGCCAAAATGGACTATCTTCTTGAGCTTAAAAAAGAAGCGGCTCCACAAATGATACTTAACAGCGTTACTTATAACATCCGGGTTGAAGAGGTTAAGGCCCGCCCGCTATCCGGATCGATTACAGTAATTAATACGGTCAAGGAATAACATGAACGGCATATTGCAATTTGGCGACGGCGCGACTCCGATTACTTACAAATACTTAGGTACAGTGCGCCCGAACAAAAAAAGATCATTTGCCATTAATGCGGTTAAGGGCTCCAATCGTGCGGGAGAGCCGGAAATAATAGGCTTTAAAGTCGTTGTAGAAGCTATCGCAAAGGATTTAGAGAGCACTTTCCTTGACAGTGATCAACATAATTTCCGTATAATCTATCCAGACAGCCTTGAAATGATTGAGCTGGGACTTAGGTACTATATTATAGACTATGACGGCCTCCTAAAGCGTCATGGTATAGAGTATCACACAATAAGATTAGAGTTTATTATACCGGTTAGCCAGCTTAAAACATACAAAAACAGAGTGCCTTTGCCCGCATCTGAGGGTGGTGTTGTCCTTGAGGATAGTGACATTTATCTGTCCTAAAAATGCGCGGTTTTTTTCAAGTAACATATATTGGTAGTTTATTAGATTATCTCAGTTTTGTGATTTGATTTTCGCGGTTTGGTATAGAACCGGTCGCAAATTGCGACCATAAAAATATTACAGGTAAAAATAATGGCAAACCGTAATAAGGAAATAGTCGTTTACAATACAAACTTTATTCAAAAAAAGATATACACGATCCGCGGTATGCAGGTGATGCTTGATGAAGATTTATCTATGTTATACGGTGTTGAAACGAGAAGGTTGAATGAACAAGTAAAAAGAAATATCGAACGATTTCCTGAAAAATTCATGTTCCGCTTATCCAAAGAAGAATACAGAAACTTGATGTCGCAAATTGCGATATCAAGTCCTGGGCACGGGGGAAGAAGAAAACTCCCTTATGCCTTTACCGAACAAGGCGTGGCCATGCTCTCCGCCGTGTTGCGCAGCGAAACCGCGGTAAAAGTAAGCATTCGTATTATGGAAGCGTTTGTCGCCATGCGCCGCTTTATGCTGACTAATGCGCAAATATTTCAAAGGCTAGATACGCTGGAAATGAAACAAGTTGAAACCGATAAAAAAGTGGATCAGGTTTTATCGGCTATTGAAATGAAAAAAATCCAACCCAAACAGGGCGTCTTTTTTAACGGGCAGATTTTTGATGCCTACAAGTTCGTTTCCGGGCTGGTGCGTAAAGCCAATACATCTATTTTACTGATTGACAATTATATCGATGAAACCGTTTTAGACCTTTTCAGCAAAAAGAAAAAGAATGTTAAAGTGACAATATTTACCGGCAAAATTAACAAAGACCTGGAACTGGACGCCAAAAAATTCAACGCTCAGTATCCAACCCTTGAGATAAAGAAATTCAGCAAAGCCCACGATCGCTTTTTGATTATTGATGATAAAAATGTTTACCACTTTGGCGCGTCGCTGAAGGATTTGGGCAAAAAGTGGTTCGCCTTTTCCAAGATGGATAAATCGGCGTTTGCGTTGATGGAAAATTTGAAAAAGGTGATGGGCGATGAGTGAAGATGGATTTTCGATTTTCGATTGGGGATTTTGTGATGGATAAAGAAGATATCAAAAAAAGAACTAAAAAGTTGGCTATTCAGATTATAGAATTTTGCGATACTTTGCCAAGACAAACAAAGTATTTTGTCATTGAAAAGCAACTAATACGTTCGGCAACTTCTGTCGGCGCCAATTATCGTGCCGCCTGTCGTGGAAAATCTAAAGCAGATTTTATCGCTAAATTAGGCATTGTAGAAGAAGAAGCGGACGAAACGCTTTATTGGTTGGAATTGATCGTTGAATTGGATAATCATTATCGTGAAAGAGTAACTCCACTGTACAAAGAAATGAATGAAATACTTTCTATTGTTGTGGCAAGCAAGAAGACGGCAAGGAAAAACAAAAAATAGATTTACGATTTAGGATCTTCGATTTTCGATTGGCGATTTTCGATTTGAAGGAATTTTATGAAGGACAATTGGAAAACATATAAAATTAAAGATGTTGTTGAAGTTGTTATGGGACAATCCCCACCTTCAATTACATACAATGACAAAAAAAATGGATTACCTTTTTATCAAGGCGTTGTTGATTTTGGAAGAAGATTTGTTAATGAAAGGATTTATTGTACTGAACCAAAAAAAATAATAGATGAAAACTTTGTATTATTAAGTGTAAGAGCGCCTGTCGGAAAAGTTAATCTAACAAAACGAAAATGTGCAATCGGGCGGGGAAATGCTGGACTTAGAATGAAAAATGGTGAAAAATTATTTTTATTCTATTTACTAAAGTATTATGAAGATAATTTTCATTCGAATTCAGAAGGAACGGTATTTTCTTCCATAAACAAATCGACAATCGAAAATCTCGAAATCGAAATTCCTCCTGTTTCCGAGCAAAAAGCCATTGCCGCGGTACTCTCCAGCCTGGATGACAAAATAGACCTATTGCACCGCCAAAACAAAACCCTGGAAGCCCTGGCCGAAACCCTGTTCCGGCAGTGGTTCATCGAACCCTTCGACCCCGCTCAGGGCGGGAAAGCGCAGGATGATTGGGAAGAAGTTAGTCTATTTGATGCAATTGAATTAGTAGGTGGTGGCACTCCTAAAACATCCATCTCTGATTATTGGAATGGAAATATCAATTGGCTATCTGGCGGTGATATAGCAGCGAGTCATAAAGGGATTATTGTACATACTGAAAAAACAATCACGGAAAAGGGATTAGAAAATAGTTCAACTAAGTTATTACCTGAATTTTCTACAGTTATATCTGCACGGGGAACAGTTGGTAAATACTGCATATTATCTAAGCCAATGGCTTTTAGTCAATCAAACTATGGAATAAAACCCAAATTTTCAGATTGCTATTTTTTTACATATCTATTGATAGCGCATTCTGTTGAAGAGTTAAAGTCAGCTGCCTATGGAAGTGTCTTTGATACGATTACAACAAATACATTCAAAGAACACATGCTATCTCTCCCAAAACCAGAAGTCATTAAGGATTTTGAAAATGAAGTGAAGCCATTATTTAAAAAAATATTAAATAACCAATTACAAATCCGCACGCTGGAAAAACTGCGCGACACCTTGCTGCCGAAGTTGATGAGCGGGGAAGTGCAGGTGAAAATGTCTGAACCACAGATGGGCGCAGATGAATTGATTGCGCAGATGTAAAAACATTTGAAAGTAGCGGGTTTAATAAAATGAAATGGATACAATATTTGATAAATTTTTTTGAAAATCTGTGTAATCCGAAAATCATAACATAATCTGCGGTTCAGACAATGGGTGAAGAATATAAATATAAAGATTTAACCCATAAAATCATCGGTTGCGCCATGGCGGTTCATAATACGCTGGGCAATGGGTTCCAGGAGGTTATCTATCAAAGGGCCCTGGCGATTGAGCTGGCGCAGGCCGGGCTTGACTTTCAACGGGAATTGGCAATGCCCATCTTTTACAAGGAACAGCAGATCGGTACCCGACGGGTTGATTTTCTTGTTGAAAATAAAATTATGGTTGAATTAAAAGCCATTACCCAGCTCGAAAAAGTTCACCTGGCTCAAGCACTAAATTATTTGGAAGCATACAAACTGGAAATTGGTTTATTGATAAATTTTGGCAACACTTCACTGCAATTCAAAAGAATTATCAATGAACGGAAATTGAAACGAAGTAAAGAATCAAAGGAATAAAATCTGCAACCCCCTGAATCAGCGGAATCAAATAATCTGCGCTCCAATCTGCGGTTCAGACAATGGATGTTCAAGAATGAAAAAAATAACCGAGTCCGACATCGAAACTTTAGCTATTGAATTACTGGAATCCCTTGGCTATCAATACATCTACGGCCCGGACATCGCCCCTGATGGCGACCGGCCGGAACGTTCATCTTTTGAAGATGTGCTTCTTCTGGAACGGCTGCAAACTTCCCTGCGGCGCATCAATCCCACGTTGCCCTCTTCGGCCATCGAAGACGCCGTCAAACACATTCAGCGCATCCATTCCCCGGAACTGATTACGAACAACGAAACCTTTCACCGCATGCTCACCGAAGGCGTCAAGGTCAGCTATCAAAAGGATGGCAAAGAACGCGGCGACCTGGTCTGGCCGGTGGATTTTAAAAATCCCGAAAACAACGATTTTGTGGTCTGCAACCAATTCACGGTTATTGAGAACAATATCAACAAACGTCCGGACGTCATTCTTTTTGTCAACGGTCTGCCGCTGGTGGTCATCGAACTGAAAAATCCGGCCGATGAAAACGCCACGGTCAAATCGGCTTTTAAACAGATTCAAACCTACAAAAGCGCCATACCGTCTCTGTTTACCTACAACGGTTTTTGCGTCATATCCGACGGTCTGGAAGCGCGCGCCGGAACCATTTCTTCGGGCTACAGCCGTTTTATGGCCTGGAAAACGGCTGATGGCAAAAAGGAAGCGTCGCCGCTTATCGGGCAATTGGAAACGCTGATCAAAGGCATGCTCAATAAGGAAACCTTGCTGGACTTGATCCGCTATTTCATCGTTTTCGAAAGGAATAAAAAGGAAGATTTGAAGACCGGCATTACCAACGTTGAAACCGTTAAAAAGCTGGCCGCCTACCACCAGTATTACGCGGTGAACCGGGCGGTGGAATCCACCCTGCGCGCAGCAAACTATTCCCCTCCTTTGGAGGGGTGGCAGACGAAGTCTGCCGGGGTGGTAAATTCTCCTTCTGTGGAAGAGCGCCAGACGAAGTCTGCCGGGGTGGTAAATTCTCCTTCTGTGGAAGAGCGCCAGACGAAGTCTGCCGGGGTGGTAAATTCTCCTTCTGTTGAAAAGCACCAGACGAAGTCTTACGGGGTGGTTAAAACCCCTCCGTCGGAGAGTGGCTATACACAATCAGGCGGCGTGGAACCTCCCTCACCTTCAGAAGGATCATCAAAAACCGGAAAAATCAAAAGAAACTCCAAAAACTATTTTAGCCTTCCCTACAATCCCAAATTAAAAGAAAGAGCCAGGGAATTGCGGAAAGCAGGCAATCTTTCCGAAGTGCTTCTCTGGCAACATTTAAATAAAAAACAGTTCAAAGGATATGATTTTGACCGTCAAAAAATCATCGGAAATTATATCGTCGATTTTTATTGCGGTAATTGTAATGTGGTTATTGAAGTAGATGGTAGCAGTCATTTGGACAAGCAAGAATATGACGAAGCGCGTGACCGTTTCTTGGAATCCCTGGGACTAACAGTTATTCATATTCCGGCGAAAGATGTTCTTAAACGGTTGGATAGTGTGTTGGAAATGCTTCACCACCACCCTGCATTGACGGGCTCTGGTGACCAGGGCGTAAAAGACCTCCCCGCCCTAAAGGGCACCGGTGCTCAAGGTGTAAATGACCACCCCGCCCTAAAGGGCACCCCTCCAACGGAGGGGAATTTGGTAAAGGAAGCGCCGGAGAGTTATGGGGTACCGGGGGTAAGTTTGCAACCCACCGGCGACCGACGCGGCGGCGTGGTCTGGCACACGCAGGGCAGCGGCAAATCACTTTCCATGGTTTTTTATACCGGAAAGATCGTATTAAAACTGGACAACCCGACCATCGTCGTCATTACCGACCGCAACGATCTGGACGATCAGCTCTTTGATACTTTTGCCGCATCCAAACAATTGCTGCGTCAGGAACCGGTTCAGGCAAAAAATCGCGGGCATCTCAAAGAACTGTTAAAAGTTGCTTCCGGCGGCATTGTGTTTACCACCATTCAGAAATTCCAGCCGGACCCGCCTGCGCGTGGAAGCACGCGGGCAGGTGAAGGCAATGTGTATGAAGAACTCTCGGGACGCAGGAACATCGTGGTGATTGCCGACGAAGCGCACCGCACCCAATATGGCTTTAAAGCCAAAACGATTGATGATAAAGATGAAGGTGGCAACGTCATCGGCAAAAAAACGGTTTACGGTTTTGCCAAATACCTGCGCGACGCCCTGCCCAATGCCACCTATTTGGGATTTACCGGCACGCCCATCGAAAAAACCGATAAAAACACGCCTGCCGTTTTCGGTAATTATATTGATATTTACGATATCGCCATGGCTGTGGAAGACGGCGCAACGGTGCGTATTTTTTATGAAAGCCGTCTGGCGAAAATTCATTTGAGCGAAGAAGGCAAACGTTTGGTTAAGGAACTGGACGAAGAACTTAAAAAAGATGATCTCAGCGAAACGCAAAAAGCCAAAGCCAAATGGACGCAGCTGGAAGCGCTGGTCGGCAGTAAAGACCGCGTGAAGCGTGTTGCCAAAGATATCGTTTCCCACTTTGAAGCGCGGCAGGAAGTTTTTGAAGGCAAAGGGATGATCGTCGCCATGTCGCGCCGCATCGCTGTTGAACTGTATGATGAAATTATCAAACTGCGTCCGCAATGGCACAGCGACGACCTGAGCAAAGGCGCCATCAAAGTGGTAATGACGGCGGCGTCTTCCGATGGCCCGGAACTGGCCAAACACCATACCACCAAAGAACAGCGCCGCGCCCTGGCCGACCGCATGAAAGACCCGCAGGACGAAATGAAACTGGTGATTGTGCGGGATATGTGGCTGACCGGCTTTGACGTGCCCTGCCTGCACACGCTTTATATCGATAAACCCATGCAGGGGCACAACCTGATGCAGGCCATTGCCCGTGTCAATCGCGTTTACAAAGACAAACCCGGCGGCTTGATTGTAGATTATCTCGGCATCGCTTCCGATTTGAAAAAGGCCTTATCTTTTTATTCCGAAAGCGGCGGCAAAGGCGATCCAACCGTAACACAGGAAAAAGCCGTTCAACTCATGTTGGAAAAACTGGAAGTGGTTTCAAACATGTTCTTTGGCTTTAATTATGAAGATTATTTCACGGCGGACACATCGCAAAAACTTTCCATTATTCTATCCGCCGAAGAACACATTCTCGGTTTGGAAAACGGCAAGAAACGCTATGTGGATGAAGTGACCGCTTTATCAAAAGCGTTTGCCATTGCCATTCCGCACGAACAGGCTATGGACGTCAAAGATGAAGTGGCCTTCTTTCAGGCGGTCAAAGCCCGGCTGGTAAAATTTGAAACACCCGGCCCCGGCAAAACCGATGAAGAGCTGGAAACCGCCATCCGTCAGGTCATCGACAAAGCTTTGGTTACAGATAAAGTGATCGACGTGTTTGACGCAGCCGGAATCAAAAAACCGGATATTTCCATCCTTTCGGAAGAATTTCTTCTGGAAGTCAAAGGAATGAAACACAAAAATATCGCCATTGAAGTGCTTAAAAAACTTTTGAATGATGAAATTAAGTCGCGCGCCAAAACCAATTTGGTGCAAAGCAAATCCCTGATGGAAATGCTTGAAAAGGCCATTCTGAAATATCACAACAAAATTATCACCGCCGCCGAGTTCATCGACGAATTAATCAATCTGGGCAAAGATATTCAACAAATGGACAAAGAGCCGCAGGAAATGGGGCTGTCCACTTTTGAATATGCTTTTTACACGGCCATAGCCAACAACAAAAGCGCCCGGGAACTGATGCAAAAAGAGAAGTTGCGGGAATTGGCCATTGTTCTTTTTGAACGTGTAAAACAAAATGCCAGCATCGACTGGACAATAAAAGAAAGTGTGAAGGCAAAGTTAAAAGTGATTGTAAAAAGAACCTTGCGTCAATACGGCTACCCGCCGGACATGCAAAAGCTGGCCACGGAAACGGTTTTAAAACAAGCTGAACTCATCGCCAGCGAATTAACAAAAGAAAAAGAATAGGTTTTTGGGGTTAAAATAAATATTAAGCGAAGGGCTGTCACGCTGGCCTTTCCTCTTTCGATAAATATAACACAGACCATTAAAGCCTTGTCCCCCATTATATATCAGAATATAAAATCGTTAATATGAGGGGCAAATGCCTTGAAAAAGGCAGTCTTAGGCATTATCTTGTTTTTTCAATGTTCTTTTCTTTCCGTTATAATTTTGGAGTGATATGATGGCCAAAATAAAAAAATTCTCTTTAGCTCTGTTTCTCTTTCTTCTGTCATGTACGTCCGGTACCGGTCCGGATCTGTACGCTCCCCCGGATATGGAGCTGATTGTCAATGTGCCCTGGAACCTGACGGAGATAAAACCGGCCCCGGCCAATGTTTCCCTCGATGATATGCGGCCCTTTGCGCTTTACTTTGGTTCCGATACGCTGCTGTTTGCCCATAACGGTTGTAACACTTTTTTCGGCCCCTTCACCATTGAGGGGGACAGTTTGAAGCTGCGGGGTTTCGGCTCTACGTTGATAGGATGTCCGTCCCATGATTTCTTTGACGCCAATGCCCTGTTGAAAACCTCGAAAATAACAATACATAACGGCAATCTGGAAATGAGCCATGACGACACCACCTTGATATTTACCTCCAAATTTTATACTCCCCTGCCGGAAACGGCCGTTTTGAATAAAACGATGACCCTCGTTTCATCCAACGACCCCCAAATGGCTTACTATGACTCCATTCAGTCTTATCCAACACTGCGTCTTAATGAAAACCGTACTTTTACCATACGCAGGCAAGTCAATACGGAATCCGGGGAATATGTCTATAAGGCAAAAGGCTTGTTTGGCATGAACAAAGAGGGCGACTGGACCTTTGCCTTTTCTCCGCCCTATCTGTTTTTTGAAGGAAACTTGAAGAACGCCGGTCACTACGGTTTTAAAGAAAATATTCTGAAGATAGAAAACCGGGACAAAGGTTATTATTATAATTTTCAACTGTGACGGGTGTGAAGAACCGGTGATTGTCTCCACTATACAGACTGTTTTTGCGTAAAATAAAAATCCCCCGCGGATTAGGCGGGGGATGGGAAAAAATCATCTTATTCCACGGTAACGCTCTTGGCCAGATTTCTGGGCTGATCCACATCGCAGCCGCGCATAACGGCCACGTGATAGGAGAGCAGTTGTAGCGGAATCACCGAAAGCAGCGGCGTCAGCGCCTTTAGCGTTTCCGGCACGTAAATCACATGGTCGGCATATTTCTGAATGACGTCATCCCCCTGGGTGGCGATGCAGATGATGCGTCCGCCCCGGGCCTTAACCTCTTCGATATTGCTGATCACCTTATCATAGATGGCGTCTTTGGTGGCCAGAAAAACCACCGGCATATCCTTGTCGATCAGGGCGATGGGGCCGTGTTTCATCTCCGCCGCCGGGTAGCCCTCGGCATGGATGTAGGATATCTCCTTCAGCTTCAGCGCCCCTTCCAAAGCCACGGGGAAATTAAATCCCCGTCCCAGATAGAGAAAGTTGCGCTCATCGGTATAACGGCGGGCAAAATCGCGGATATAGTCGTTCTGGTGCAAGATTATTTGCACCTTTTCCGGAATGCGCAATAGTTCATCCACCATGGCCTTGCCCGTTTCGGAACTCATATTAAGCCTGCGGGCGATCATCAGGGTGATCAGGGTTAATACCGTTACCTGCGAGGTAAAAGCCTTGGTGCTGGCCACGCCGATCTCCGGCCCGGCATGGATATAAACGCCGGCGTCCGTCTCGCGGGCAATGGTGGAGCCCACGGCGTTGACCACGCCCAGAACCAGTGCCCCCTTGCGTTTGCCCTCGCGCAGGGCGGCCAGGGTGTCCGCCGTTTCCCCCGACTGGGAGATGGCGATAATCACATCGTCTTCGCCAACGATGGGATTGCGGTAACGAAACTCGGAAGCATATTCCACCTCCACCGGAATGCGGCAAAACTCCTCGATCAGATACTCGCCCAACAAGGCGGCATGCCACGAGGTGCCCGAGGCGGTAATGATGATTTTCCTGGCCTTGATCAAACGGTCGGCCACCGCTTCCAGCCCCCCCAGCTTAACCACGCCTTCATCCTTGATGATGCGTCCGCGCATGGCGTCCATGATCGTTTTGGGCTGTTCGTAAATTTCCTTAAGCATAAAGTGATCAAAGCCGCCTTTTTCAATGGATTCCAGCTCTATGGTCACCCGCTCTACGTTTTTCTTTATTTTTTTGTTTTCGATGGTTTTGGTGGTGACGCCCTTTTTGGAGATTATCGCCATCTCGTAATCATCCAGATAGAAGACGTCCCGCGTGTATTGCACCAGCGGCGTCACATCCGAGGCGACAAAATATTCATCCTTGCCCACGCCGATAACGATGGGACTGCCCTTGCGGGCCACAAAGATATGATCGGGCATATAGGTGCTGACCACGGCAATGCCATAGGTACCGTCTACTTCGTGCAGGGCCTTGCGTACCGCCGCCTCGAAATCATCGGTATAAAACTCCTCGATCAAATGCACCAGGATCTCGGTGTCGGTTTCGGATTTAAAGGTGTGTCCCTTGTCTTCCAGCATCTTTTTCAGGCTGGCATAATTTTCGATGATGCCGTTATGGATTAAAACGATATTACCGCTGCCGTCCGTATGGGGGTGGGCGTTGTTTTGATTAGGCTCTCCGTGCGTGGCCCAGCGCGTGTGTCCGATACCCACATTGCCTTTCAGGGGCGTGCTTTCCAGGGCCGCTTCCAGATTGCGTATTTTACCCACTTCCTTAACCATGTTGACGCCGGTGCCGTTTTGTACGGCGATTCCGGCGGAGTCATAGCCCCGGTATTCCAGGCGTTTCAATCCGCCTATCAGAACATCCACGGCATCCTTATTACCGAGATAGCCTACAATTCCACACATAAAATTCTCCTTAAATTATTCCCACTCAATGGTAGCCGGCGGCTTGGAGCTCACATCGTATACCACGCGGTTAATTCCTTGTACTTCGTTTATAATGCGGTTGGAAATGCGCCCCAGGGCCTCGTAAGGCATGGGAAACCAATCCGCGGTCATGCCGTCCGTGCTGGTTACCGCGCGCAGGCCGACAACCGACTCATAGGTGCGCTCATCACCCATCACGCCCACGGTGTTCACCGGCAGGAAAACGGCAAAAGCCTGCCAGATGTGATCATACAATCCAAAGTTATGCAGTTCCTGCATATAAATATCGTCCGCTAATTGCAAAAGGTGAATGCGTTCTTTTGTAATTTCACCCAAAATACGCACCGCCAGTCCCGGCCCGGGAAACGGATGCCGGCCGATAAGGTTTTGCGGCAAGCCCAGGGCCCGGCCCACGGCCCGTACTTCATCCTTAAACAGCTCGCGCAGGGGTTCCAATAGTTTAAAACCCATCTTTTCCGGCAGGCCGCCCACATTATGGTGCGACTTTATGGTGGCCGACGGCCCCTTAAAAGAGACGCTCTCTATCACGTCGGGGTAAAGGGTACCCTGCCCTAAAAAGGTGAAGTCTCCCAATCTTCGGGACTCTTTCTCAAAGACATTAATAAATTCATGGCCGATAATCTTACGTTTTTTCTCCGGGTCGCTTACGCCCGCCAGGGCTTTGTAAAACTGTTCGCTGCTGTCCACGGTGGTCAGCTTTATCTTGTAGGCGTCGCGGAACATCTTTTCCACCTGGGCCGCTTCGTTCAGACGCAACAGGCCGGTATCGATGAACATGCAATGTAACTGATCGCCAATGGCCCTGTGGATAAGTACGGCGGCCACGCTGGAATCCACCCCGCCGCTGAGGCCCAACAGCACCCGCGCGTCGCCCACGGTTTCGCGAATCTGGCGGATGCTCTCTTCGATAAAGGATTCGGGGGACCAGTCTCCGCGGCAGCCGCACACCTCAAAAAGGAAGTTCTCCACCATTTTCCGGCCAAAGGCGCTGTGGGCCACTTCCGGATGAAACTGCAGGCCGAAAATGGCTTTTTCCCTGTGCTGAATGGCGGCAAAGGGTGAGTTGCCGGTGGTGGCGATGGCCTTAAAATCGTCCGGTAGTTGCAGCACCTTGTCTCCATGGCTCATCCAGACGGTGCTTTCCTCCGGTATGTTTTTAAAAAGGGGAGAATCCTCTTTCACAAACAGTTCGGCGCGGCCGTATTCCTTTTTGGAAGAGGCCTCCACCTTTCCGCCCAACAGGTGGGTGGTCAGTTGCAGGCCGTAACAGATGCCCAAAACGGGAACACCGCTGCTGTAGATTTCCCTGGAAATATGCGGGGCCTTAGGGTCGTTAACGGAAAAGGGACTGCCGGAGAGGATGATGCCCTTTAGCAGGGGCGGGCGGTTATCTTTCCAGTTGTAATTGTAGGGATGAATTTCGCAAAAGACGCCGCTTTCACGCACCCGGCGGGCGATAAGCTGAGTATATTGCGATCCGAAATCCAGAATAAGTATGGTTTCATGTCCTAGGGCTTTAGTTTCCACGTGGCAAGTTCCTTTAAGAATTCGTGATGGGTTAGATCATATTGAATGGGGGTGACAGATACCTTGTTGTGCATCACAATAACGTCGTCCACATCGTCGGCGCTGTCCAGAATCATCCGCTTACCGGCCATCCAGTAGTAGGGGCGGTTTTGCGGATCGAAACGCTTGTCAAACTGCTCTTCATAACGGCCTTCGCCCTGCCGCGCGGGCAATACGTCCTCGATTTCCTCCTCCGTCAACGGGGGCACGTTTACGTTAAGCAGGGTGCGCGGCGGCAGCCCTTTTTCCAGCACCAGCCGCGTCAGGTGGCGGGCCACCCTGGCCGCGTAGCCGAATTCCTTTTTTTCAAAGCTGACCAGGGAAACGGCAATGGCCGGTATGCCCAGGATGACGCCCTCGGCCGCGGCGGAGACCGTGCCGGAATAGATGACGTTGGTGGCCGTGTTGGAACCCTGGTTGATGCCGCTGACGATGATGTCGGGCGGCTCCTCCATCAGGCACTTCACGGCGATTTTCACGCAGTCGGCCGGCGTGCCGCTGACGGCATGGCCGAAGAAAACACTGTCCCGCTCGATTTCCACCACCCGCAGCGGATCGTAAACGGTGATGGCGTGGCCGATGGCGCTGCGTTCGGCCAGGGGGGCCACCACGGTAACCTCTCCCACGGGTCGGAGTGCCTCGGCCAGGGCTTTGATGCCCGGGGCGTAAATACCGTCGTCGTTGACAACCAAAATAGATGGCATGCTTTTTCCTTGTTTAAATGGTATTTTGGGAAACGTTCATGGGATATAACCCTTTTCGGTCTGTTAGCGCGGAGGGCTTAGTGAAAAATAATACTCCGGGCGGTTATTTTGCCGGGCCTGTCTTGGTCAGGGGACTAAGCCGCCTCCGTTGGCGCGGCCTTGCAGGGTTTCAATCTCTTCGTTGCTGTAGTGAATTTCGCCGCTGTTTTTATCCACGCGGTAATAGGCCCTGCGCACGGTAATCCGGTCATTCAGGCCCCAATCGCCATATGAGATGATCAATTCCGTCAGGGTATGCAGAAAGAAGCTTTCCTCTTCCCGGCACTCGGAGGAAAGCACTTTGTAACTGCCGTTGTTATATTCATTTACAAAAACCAGATATTCGATAAGCTCCCTGACGCCGTCCACCGTCATCGGACGAACATTGTAGCGGCCGACCACCGCTCCCTTATTAAAGGAATCGTACATGGAGCGATCCAGATAGCCGCGCTTATGCACGCGGGAAAGAATGACGTCACCGGGGTGCTGTTCCCGTACGCGGCGGAATTCAAAAAACTTTTCCGTTTCCCGCTCGCGGACCAGCCTGCGGTAATAGGCGCTGTTGAGCGCGGATAGTTCCGACCAGTAACGGGCCGTATCCATGCTGTTGGTGGAAAGCTCGATCCAGACCGCTTCCCGTTCATTCAGGGCTTTTATGCTGACGGTGTTTTCATAATAAAAACTGCCGCTGTCGGTCTCTTCCGTATAAAAGCCCTCGGGGAATTTATAATCCGAGTAGACCAGTTTCAGGATGTCATCATCGGAGAACTGCAAGGGATGTGTCTCGGTGCAACTCATTAAGACCGGCACAAGCAGGGCGAAGGTAAGCAGGCTGTTTCTCATCGCGCCTTTCTCCGTAAAAGGTTATTTCACCGGATTTTTATGTTTAAAAAAGCTCAGGGCGTCGCTGATGCGTTGTTTCAGTTCATGGCGGTGCACGATCATGTCCAAAAAGCCGTGGTCGCGTACAAACTCGCTGCGCTGAAAGCCCTTGGGCAGATCCTGACCGATGGTTTGTTTTATTACCCGCGGCCCGGCAAAACCGATCAGCGCCCCCGGCTCGGCGATGTTGATATCGCCCAGCATGGCGTAGCTGGCCGTGGTTCCGCCGGTGGTGGGGTTGGTCAGCAGGGAGATGTAGGGTATGTTGATGCTGGCCAAACGGGCCAGCTTGGCGCTGGTTTTGGCCAACTGCATCAGGCTGAGCACCCCTTCGTGCATGCGCGCCCCGCCGGAAGCGGAGAGGATGATCAGCGGTTGTTTCTTTTTATAGGCCATGTCGATGGCCCGGCCTATTTTTTCACCCACCACGGAGCCCATGCTGCCGCCCATAAAGCGGAAATCCATAAAGGCGATCACCACGCTTTGTTTGTTGATCTTTCCCGTGCCGGTAATGACCGCTTCCTTCAGGCCGGTCTTCTTTACCGTGGCCAGGTATTTATCCTTGTAGCTTTTTACATCCACGAATTCCAGCGGGTCGGCCGAGGCCATGCCGGCGTTAAACTCCTTGAAACTGCCCTCATCCAAAAGCAGATCGATATAGACGTCGCTGCCAATACGGAAATGGTGATCACAGTCGGCGCAGACA
>JALTKX010000205.1 GCA_027006055.1 Calditrichia bacterium
AACATCACGGTCTTTTAACGGAAAAGCGTTTATTGGAACACCGCCTTATTTTTGGTTACTATCCGGAAATAGTCAGCAGTCCCGGCATGGAGACCAAACTGCTTAAACTGCTAACATCAAGTTATTTATATAAGGATTTGCTGATACTGGAGCAGGTTAAGAAACCGGTATTAATCGAAAAACTGCTCAAAGCCCTTGCTTTGCAACCTGGGAATGAAGTTTCCAACAATGAGCTGGCTCAACGGGTCGGCGCCGACAAAGGGACGGTTGAAAAATATCTTGACTTACCGGAAAAGGCATTTGTGATTTTTCGCTTGCCCGCTTTTTCCCGCAATGTGCGCAATGAAATTAAAAAAGGAAAAAAATCTATTTTTACGATAACGGCATTCGTAACGCGGTGATTGGTAATTTTAGCCCTTTAAATTCACGCACCGATGTAGGCCCGCTTTGGGAAAATTTTTTAATCAGCGAACGCATGAAGTTTTTGCATTATAATGAAATTGACTCTGAACGTTATTTTTGGCGCACAACGCAGCAACAGGAAATTGACTATATCGAAACAGAAGCCGGGGCAATGAAAGCGTTTGAGATCAAGTGGAACCCCAAAGCCAAGACCCGGTTTCCCAAGACCTATTTGAAAGCCTACCCACAAAGTGACTTGCAGGTGTTGACGCCGGGGGATTTTGAAGGTTTCCTGGGGGTACTGTAACTGTTTCGGCTTACTTCAATACAACAAGCTTGCGGGTTTGTACAAATCCCCGGGCGGTTTCCAGACGATAAAAGTAAATTCCCGAGCTAAAACCGCTGGCGTCCCAGCGCACTTCGTGCCGGCCCGCCTTCTGCTTTCCGCTTACTAAAACGGCTACCTTATTTCCCAGAATGTCATAAATGCTCAATTCCACATTACCGGCTACCGGTAACTGATAACGGATAACGGTTTTTGGATTAAAGGGGTTGGGATAGTTCTGGGCCAGCTCAAATCCCCTTACGGACGCCGTAGGCTCCAATGCGCTTATCGTCCCCGATACGCGCAGGGGCACGGACGCGCTGTCGGCGGCCAGGCTGTCGTCCGTCAGGATAAAGAACACCTCTGTTTCACCGCGAAAATCAGGCGCGCTGATCGTAAGCACCTCCCCGGCCTTATCCAGCGTCAAAGCAACGGCGCTATCCCCGGCGCTGATTTGCCAACTCAGCCGCTCATAGGGGGTATCGACATCATCGGCCCGTTCCCGCAGGTCAAGGCGCAAGCTATCGCCGTTATTAAAGGAAAGCGAATCGGGCATGTTTGTCAGAAGAGGGGCGTCGTTACGCGCGGCCACGCGCACCACCATCAGAGAGGAATCGGCCAGGGCACCATCATCCACCCTCAGTATCAGCGTGTCGCTGCCAAACCAGTCGCGGGCGGCCGAAAACCGTTTTCCGCCGTCAAGAGGAGAAACCAAAATAGTGCCGTTGCCCTTTACGGTATAATTCAAATCCGCGTCGGCGGTTTCCGCGTCGCTGACATAGGGATACCATTGGCTGTCGGGCCACAACAGGGAGTCATCCTCGGCAAAGGATATTTCTGGCAGGGGCGTTGAAATACGCGGCGCGTCATTTTCCGCGGACACCGTGAAGACCGCCCCGTCACTGTCCGTCAGACCATCCGGATCCGCGGCGGTGAAGATGATGGTCTCGCTGCCATTCCAGTTATTATCCGGGATGCCGATGGTGGCCACGCGCTGGGCGCTGATACTGACGGTCAGTGCGCTGTTGCCGCTATAGTTCCAACTCATTTCGCTGTCGGCATTATCCACATCGCTGACATAATCGTCCAGGGTAATGGTGGCAAAGCTGTTGCCCTCGGCCACCGTTTGACCGGGGATATCGCTGACCACGGGAGCGTCATTCACCGCCGACACCTTAAAGATGGCCCCGTCGCTATCGCTCAAGCCGCCCGGATCCGTGGCGGTAAAGGTGATGGTCTCCGCGCCGTTCCAGTTGCTGTCCGGCACGGTGACGGTGGCCACCCGCTGCGCGCTGATACTGACCGTCAGTGCGCTGTTACCGCTGTAGCTCCAGTTCATCTCGCTGTCGGCATTATCCACATCGCTCACATAATCATCCAGGGCAATGGTGGCAAAGCTGTTGCCTTCGGCAATGGTTTGATCGGGGATATCGCTGACCGTGGGCGGATCATTTCCGGCCCCCACCGAAAAAACCGCCGCATCCCCACTGCTCAGGCCGCCCGGATCCGTGGCGGTAAAGGTAATGGTTTCGCTGCCGTTCCAGTTGCCGTCCGGCACGGTGACCGTGGCCACCCGCTGCGCGCTGATACTCACCGTCAGTTCATTGTTGCCGCTGTAGCTCCAGCTCATCTCGCTGTCGGCATTATCCACATCGCTCACATAGTCGTCCAATGGAATAGTGGCAAAACTTTGCCCTTCGTCTATCGATTGATTAGGGATACCGTTAACCACGGGCGCGTCGTTCACCGCCGTCACCGTAAAGGTAGCTCCGTCGCTGTCACTCAATCCGCCGGGATCGCTGGCCGTAAAGGTGATGGTCTCCGCGCCGTTCCAGTTATCGTCCGGCACGGTGATGGTGGCCACCCGCTGTGCGCTGATGCTGACCGTCAGTACGCTGTTGCCGCTGTAGCTCCAGTCCATCTCGGCATCGCTGTTATCCGGGTCGCTGACATAATCATCCAGGGCGATGGTGGCAAAGCTGTTGCCTTCGGCAATGGTTTGATCGGGGATATCGCTGACCAGCGGCGCGTCGTTCACCGCCGTCACCGTAAAGGTGGCTCCGTCGCTGTCACTTAAGCCGCCGGGATCGCTGGCCGTAAAGGTGATGGTCTCCGCGCCGTTCCAGTTATCGTCCGGGATGCCGATGGTGGCCACCCGCTGCGCGCTGATGCTCACCGTCAGTTCATTGTTACCGCTGTAGCTCCAGCTCATTTCGCTGTCGGCATTATCCACATCGCTGACATAATCATCCAGAGCGATGGTGGCAAAGCTGTTGCCCTCGGCAATGGTTTGATCGGGGATATCGCTGACCAGCGGCGCGTCATTCACCGCCGTCACCGTAAAGGTAGCCCCGTCGCTGTCACTCAATCCGCCGGGATCGCTGGCCGTAAAGGTGATGGTCTCCGCGCCGTTCCAGTTATCGTCCGGGATGCCGATGGTCGCCACCCGCTGCGCGCTGATACTCACCGTCAGTTCATTGTTGCCGCTGTAGCTCCAGTTCATCTCGGCATCGCTGTTATCCGGGTCGCTGACATAATCATCCAGGGCGATGGTGGCAAAGCTTTGCCCTTCGGCGATGGTTTGATCGGGGATATCGCTGACCACCGGCGGATCATTTTTGGCATTAACGGAAAAAAGCGCCGCGTCGCTGTCCGTGGCCGCGCCGGGATCGCTGGCCGTAAAGGTGATGGTCTCGCTGCCCGACCAGTTGGCCGAAGGGGTGCTGACGGTGGCCATATTATTGGCGTCGATGGAAACCAGCAAATCCGTATTGTCGCTGTAACTCCATGAGATTTCGCTATCGGCATGGTTGCCGTCGCTGACATAGGCGTTAAGATCGATGCTTGTAAAGCTGCCCCCTTCGTCTATGGTCTGTCCGGGAATGTCGCTGACCACCGGCACGGGATTGTCCTTCATGGCGGTCAGTTCCAGCGACCAGTTGTTTATGGAGCCTCCGTTATTGAAGTATATATCGTCATAGACCGTCAGCTTCCAGGTACCCGCGGAGCGTTCACCGTCAAACACCCACTGGGCATTGTCCGGCTGAAAGCTTCCGGCATAGGGATCCTTTCCGTCGGTAATGGGCGTTTTGGCCTCGTCATCGGTGGTGGTATTGCTGTAGGCCG
>JALTKX010000206.1 GCA_027006055.1 Calditrichia bacterium
TTCCCTTGTGCATTACCAATAAATACCTGACGGTTCTGTTCGCCATTGTGTTCTGCTTTTATGCCCTGAGCATGGTTTTGTTTATCTTCCTGCCCTGGTTTTTAGACCCCAACTGGCAAAACAGTATCTATTTGCTGAATTTTGCCACCATGAGCGGCGCCATATCATTGGTGGTCTTTTATCTTTTTCTCTATTCGCTTTTTCCGCAAAAAGAATCGAAAATACTTTTATTGGGAGCCGTGGTGTTGACCATGGTCGCCTTTTTCATTGCCTACTTCCAGGTTGAGTTTTTTGCCGATTTTGTGACCCGGGGCGAGGCGTTTATCTATGAGCAGCTCCGTAGCGTGGCCATTGGTTCCTACTACCTGCAGATACTTAATCTGATGTTTTTTATTTTTATCTGGTATAACTATTTTCAGGGACAGTTTATATTTTCGGAGTATATCACTTCTATTCTGGCGCTCTTTTTTCTGATCATTTTAAATGAAGTCTATCAGCTCTACTACTACACCGAATATACGGTAACCTTTGACAATGCCCTGATCTTTAACCTGATCATAAACGTGGGGCTTATTTTTATCTGGATGCTGCGTCTGAACTATCTAACGGGAGCGGGTGTGCGCGAAAGCGAACATTATGTTTTAAATTACCGGATTCTCGGTAAGTTTATGGATAAACCGCATCGTACCCTTTGGGATCGTATTTTAATGAAAATGGGCAAGCAAAAGGTAATTACCGGTTCCCTCTTTCTGTTCATTCTGGTCAGTGTTCCCATTATCTTTTTAGGATCAACCACCAAGTTCTCCCGTATTAATATTGTAATTCTGGTGACTTTTATGGCCCTGGTGCTGATAATGGGTATCATCAACACACAGAAACGATGGTTTAAAACCATTGGCCACTTAATACACAAGGAAAAAGAAAAATAGCATGAAGTCAACGAGTATTCAATTTCTGGAACTGTTGCATGACGGTTTTTGCGCCACGGATTTAAAAGGCACGGTGTTGTATGCCAATCCGCGCGCCCTGGAGTTGATAAAGCTGGAAGACTATACGGCCATTACCCTCAATTTTTTTAAGGATGTGGTACGCGACGAAGAGCGTATTGAGGAAATAAAAAACAAAATCGAACAATATTCTTCCGTCAGTGATATCGAGTGTAATCTTTTTAACAGAAACCGGGAATATTTTCCCGTTATTTTGACGGCCAACTATATCCGCGATTATGACGGCACGCCGGAAGGCTACCTTTTTTTATTTAAGGAGATGAGCGCCTTTAAGGAAATGCAGGTACGTTTGGTACAGGCGCAAAAAATGGAAAGTATCGGCCTGTTGGCCAGCGGTATCGCCCATGAATTTAACAACATTTTATCCGGTATACTCCCCAATGCCGAGCTGATAAAAATGACCACCAAGGAAGAAGCGAATCTTGCCCGGGCGGATATGATACACAAGGCCTCCTTCCGCGCGGCGAATATCGTTAAGCAACTACTGAGCTTCGCGCGCATTCATGAGGTGGAGGATATGGAAACCCTGGCCCTTAATGAAGCGGTTTCCGAAACCCTGGGCGTTCTGGATAAGCTTTTTGGCAAGGAAATACGCCTGGAAAACAGGATACCGCTCGACCTGCCGCCCATTGACGCCAACGCGACCCAGTTGCAGCAGGTGATTATGAACCTGGCGATTAATGCCCGGGACGCCCTGGAAGGACGCGGCGAAATTGTTTTTCTGGCGGAGACGGTAAAGGTTGAACCCAGCGACAAATCCTTAAAGCCGGGCTCATATATCGTGTTAAAGGTAAAGGATAACGGTCACGGCATGACTCCGGAAGTGATGGAGAAAATATTTGATCCCTTTTTTACCACCAAGGAGCCCGGAAAGGGTACCGGTCTGGGACTTTCCACGGTGTATGGTATTGTAAAAAGACTAAACGGAGATATTCGCGTGGAAAGCGAGCCGGGCCGGGGGACGCAATTTAATGTCTTTTTCCCGGTAAGCCCGGAGCCTGTTGCCACGGAAGCAAAGGCCGGAAATCAAACGGACGTCGCCTCGCGCAATGTCATGATCATCGATGATGAGTTGGTTGTGCGCGAGATGGCCGGCGATTTGTTGGACTTTCTGGGCCATACCGTGGTCAAGGCGGAAACGGGCGAAGAGGGTATAGAACTGTTTAGAATGCAACCTTCCCGTTTTGATTTGATTATTATTGACCTGATTATGCCCAAAATGAACGGTGTGACGACCATGGAAAAAATACGGGCTATTGATGACCAGGTAAAAATAGTTATTACTTCAGGCGTGGGCCATACCAGTAAAAAAGACGAAATGTTGCAAAAGGGAGCGGACGCCTACCTGCAGAAACCCTACTCCCTTGATGCGTTTCGATCCATGTTTGCCGATCTTTTTCCGGAATAACCATTGGCCGCTAAGCTGAAAAAGCAAGGAGCTTCTCCACGACGTAATTTTTTTGCTCATCGGTTAACTCCGGATATACAGGGATGGAAATAGCCTCGCGGGCGATCTGTTCCGCCACGGGGAAATCACCGCTTTTATACCCCAGAGGTTTAAAACACTCCTGGTTGTTGAACGTTACCGGATAGTATACCTCGCAACCGATATTGCTTTCCTTTAAATAGGCCAACAAATCGTCCCGCCTTTGTGAACGTAGGGTATACTGATTGTAGATATGACGATACCCTTCCACGGCAAAGGGGCGGATCAGCTCGCCTGAGGCCAGGGCCTTGTTATAAAAGGCGGCATTTTTCTGCCGCCCGGACGTCCACTGGTCCAGATATTTTAGTTTTATATCCAACACCGCCGCCTGTAGCGCATCCAGCCGGAAGTTGCCGCCGATCATTTTATGGTAGTATTTGGGGTGGGCGCCGTGATTTTTCAGATAGAGCATTTTGGTATGAAGCTCTTCATTTTGCGTGGTGACCAGGCCGCCGTCGCCAAAGCCGCCCAGGTTTTTGCTGGGAAAAAAGGAAAAGCAACCGATGTCACCGAATGTCCCGGCCCGGCGGCCTTTTTCATCGGCGCTGCCGATGGCCTGAGCGGCGTCTTCGATGATAAACAGATTATGTTTGCGGGCGATGTGCGAGATGGCTTCCATGTCCGCCAGTTGACCGAATAGATGCACGGGAATGATGGCCCTGGTTTTGGGGGTAATGGCGGCCTCGATAAGCTCCGGGTTGATGTTGTAGGTTTTGGGGTCGATATCGACAAAGACGGGCCGGGCCCCCAGGCGGGAGACGCAACCCGCGGTGGCAAAAAAGGAGTAAACCGGAACGATGACTTCGTCACCGGCGCCGATGCCCAGGGCCATCAGGGC
Organism: Calditrichia bacterium; assembly: GCA_027006055.1. Classification (GTDB taxonomy): domain Bacteria; phylum Calditrichota; class Calditrichia; order Calditrichales; family J004; genus J004. The sequence continues at coordinate 3,332 of JALTKX010000206.1, forward strand.
CAGTAAAAGGGCATCCGTTCCGGAAGAGACGCCCAGGGCGTGGGACGACTGACAGTAAGCGGCGACATTCTTTTCAAAGGCGGCCAGTCTGGGCCCGCCGATAAAATATTGCGATTCGATGACCTCCCGAACCACAGGTTCAATTTCATGGCGCAGGGTGGCATATTGGGCCTTTAAATCCAGAAGAGGAACTGTAATGGACATGATTTTTCTCCGTAAATACTATTTAATGTTTCTGATAAATTTTAAAAAGGGTGAGTTTATTTTTTGCACTTTTAGATAAGCTGTAAGATCGCCTCCGAAAGATTTAAAAAAATTGGCGATGGAAGGATACATACTGCCTTCGAAATTAAAGGTCTTTTTCTTTTCGGCGGCATATAAAATACTTCGCCACATTAAAAGCGAGGCCGCTCCTGTTTGCAAATACCGGGGCAATGTTCCCCCCATCAGGTAATAGACTTCGTGTTGGTCTTCCACAAGAAAAATACCGGAAA
>JALTKX010000207.1 GCA_027006055.1 Calditrichia bacterium
CGGCTCCCTGAGCGGGCGGATTAATACCGCCCTGCCTCCGCCTTATGTGGTAAGCATCACCCGCCTTGATGGAAAAAAGGAAAAACGGGTTCAAAGCCTTGGGGGAAAGACATTCGAATTTCATTACTTGGAAGAGGGACGGTACAGGCTTGCCGCCTTTGCCGATAGCGACAGCAACGGAGTCTACTCGCCCGGTTCCATTAAGCCCTTTCGTTTCAGCGAAACCTTCCATATGAGCGCGGACACGGTCTCTGTCCGCAAGCGTTGGGAAAAATCAGGAATCGTAATCCCCCTACCGTAAAAAGCAGCCAGGCGCGTATGAAAAAGATTCATTTTTATAAAATGCAGGCCAACGGGAATGATTTTATTGTCGTTACCGCGCCGGATATGCCCCCGACCGTGGAGGGAAACAGGGTACGCACCTTGTGCGACCGCCATTTTGGTATTGGCGCCGATGGTCTTATCGTTTTGGAAAAGGCCGCGGATGCGGATTTTATCTTCCACTATTACAACGCGGATGGCAGCCGGGGGGAGATGTGTGCCAACGGAGCGCGGTGCGCTTTGCGGCTGGCCCGCGAACTGCAATGGACGCGCCGGCGCGGGGAGCTGCTCTTTAAGGCGGATGACGGGCTTCACCGGGGCCGGGTAACGCCGGAAGAGGTCTGCGTACAGATCCTTTCCGCCACGGATATCCGGGAACACGATGCCGCTCAATTTTCTCTTCCGGCCGGGATTAAAAAGGTGTTTTCACTTAACACGGGCGTGCCGCATGCGCTTTTATGGCTGGAGGGAGACGTTGCCGGATTTGATCTGGCCAAATGGGGCGCGCACCTGCGTTATCACGATTTTTTTGCGCCCGGAGGGACGAATGTGGATGTTTTTTCCCCTGGGGCCAAAGGCGTTTCCATGCGTACATACGAAAGGGGTGTGGAAAAAGAGACCCTTTCCTGCGGCACGGGAGTGGCGGCGGTGGGCCTTATTTTTATAAAAATGATTGAACCATCCGCGACGCATGTCGATATTGACATGCCGGGCGGCCCGTTTCGCTTTGAAATCCACGAGCGGAAGTTTTGGTTACGGGGCCCGGCCAGGATTGTTTTTCAGGGACAGATACTCATTTAAAATATTTACTCGGGGACATTATGTATATTGTTTTAATGGCCGGCGGAGCCGGTACCCGTTTTTGGCCACTCAGCCGTTTTGAAACGCCAAAACAACTTTTAAAGATTGCCGGCGAAAAAACCATGTTGCAGGAAACCTTCGACAGGGTGGCCCCGCTGACAGACAAGGATAAAATCTTAATCATTACCGGCGCTCATCTGGCGCAAAAGGTGGCGGAACAACTGCCGGACCTTCCGGAGAAAAATATCATTGCCGAGCCTTTCGGGCGTAACACCGCCCCCTGCATTGCCCTGGCCTCGGCCATTATCCGTAAGCGCAGCGGGGGCGACGAGGCGGTGTCGGTCATTCTGCCCGCCGATCATCTGATAGGCGACGACGAAGCGTTCCGCGAGATTATACGCGGCGCGGTGGAACATGCCCGCGAACGGGATGTGTTGATGACCCTGGGCATCAAGCCGGCCTATCCCGAAACCGGCTACGGCTATATCCAGCGGGAAGAGGCGCCTTGTTGTGTTTCACGCTTTCCCATCTACAAGGTAAAAACCTTTGCCGAAAAACCCAATATGGAAACGGCGGCCCGCTTTCTGGAAAGCGGCGATTTTTATTGGAACAGCGGTATCTTTGTCTGGAAAATCCGGTCGATTATGAACGAGTTCCAGCGGCAGATGACCGATATGTACGAGATGTTGCCCGCCGTGGAAAGCGCCGTGGATAGCCCGGCCATGGCCGCGGCTATTGAGCATATGTACAGTTCCATACGCCCGGAGTCCATCGATTACGGCATTATGGAGAACGCGGCCGAGGTGCGGGTGATTGAATCGGAATTTAACTGGAACGACCTCGGTTCCTGGGAGGCGGTATACAATATCTCCCCTAAAACCAAGGATGAGAATGCCCATATGCAGGCCATCCCGATGACCCTGGATTCCAGGAATAATTTCTTTTATACCTCCAGCGGTAAGCTGGTGGCCGCCATCGATGTTGAGGATATGATTCTGGTGGAAACGGAAGATACGATATTGCTCTGTAAGCGACAAAGCTCACAGCGGGTAAAGGAAATAGTCGATAAACTTAAGATCAAGGACTTAACTCAATATCTCTGATTTGCGTTGAAAACTATTGTTAGGGATATTATATCCCCTCGTTTAATAAACGGATAAGGTATGACGCAGGAACAAAAGCTCCAAAAATTGATTGCCCTACTTGAAAACAATGATATTCCGGTTAAATCCGACCGCGGTAACTTTAAAGGCGGACTCGTTCGCTACCACGATAATTACTACTTTTATCTGAACCGCAAGTTAGAGCCCGAGGCAAAAATCCGGCTGATAAAGCGCGAGTTGGAACGCTGGCCGGAACAACGGCCGGACTGGCACCGGGAACTTAACGCCATTCTGGGCTGATTCTTTGGGAACAGGGGATGGAGGTTCCGGGACGGGCGCCATCCGATAAAGCTTTTTTTTGGAAAAACAGGGAGAATGTGAGATGGAATTCGAAGGACGTGAGTCTAAGCGCATCGGGTCGCAAAACTTTGTATCCTACCGGTTGTACGACGCCGAGGATCGTGTTTTTGAAGAGGGCATGGCGCTGACACTGGATATCAGCCGCACCGGCATCGGTATTCGCAGCGATCATGACATGGAAGTGGGGTTGAAGGTGGAAGTTGTTGTGGCCGTGGGCGACGATCTGGTTAAAACCGTTGGCCACATCCGTAATGTGAAGCCCTATGATCAGGGAACCCGGCATGTGGGGATCGAGTTTGACTTCCTTACCGATGACGAACTGAACAAGCTGGCGCAGGTTTATCCTGACATTACACAATAATATTACCTCCGGGGCCTTTTAATTGTATCGATATCTTTTTATTCTGTTTTTACCGTTTTTTGTTTTAGCACAGTCTTTTATGGATGAACCCCGCATCTCAGGCACGCCTCTCCTGCCCGATGTTTCCGAAATGCAGAAACGCATGGCTACGCTGAGGGAAAGCAATCCCGCCGCTTTCAGCCAAATGTTTTCCAAAACGGCGGCCATACCCGACAATCCCGGCGACAGCCACACATTTAAGGTTTACAATATCGAAAAATCGGAAGATTCGCCTTTTTTTGATGATGTAAAGGCCACCCTGCGCGGCAAGGATGGGGATATCCGTATTTGGGTGCAGGACAGCGAATGGGATAACAGCCATGTTACCCAACAGGTGGTAGACGATGTGTTGGCGGATTTGTTGTATTCCACGCCGCAGGGAAGCGTGGATCCCGACATGGGCATCGTATCCATCAATGAGTGGGCCTTTGGGCAGCCACCCAATATCGACGGCAGCGGCCGGGTACACTTTTTACTGAATGATATTCAGGATGGTTATGATGGCAGCGGCAATTTTGTGGGCGGTTTTTTCTTTTCCTATGATCAAACCGCGCAACCCGGTTCCAATCAGGCCGATATACTGTATATAGATACCTATCCCGGAATCTATAATGATAAGCGCGACCCCGTGTATAAGCCGGAAGCGGTACTGGGCACGGTGGCGCATGAGTATCAGCATCTGATACACTACAATTACGACGCCGGCGAGGA
>JALTKX010000208.1 GCA_027006055.1 Calditrichia bacterium
GTGATTCCGGGTTTTCTTTTTTGAACAGGTCAAACTGATCCTTGGCAACGAGGATCCATTTAAGATAACGAATGAATTCCTCCAGGTGGTTTTTGATGATACGGTAGAGATTAACCAGGTCGCTGTTAATATCGTTGATGATTTCCACTTTGGAAGGCTCCTTACGGAAGAGGAGCCAGGCGGCACCGGCGAATACCTCGCAATAACAGGTGTGCTCCGGCATTAGCGGAATAATTGATTTGGTTAACCCGGACTTACCGCCCAGGTAGGCAATAAAGCTGTTCATATCTTCCTCCATGAAATTATAATAGTCATCCTTGACTATAGATAAACTATGAAGGCGGTATAAAAATGAAGTACCAAAAAATATCCCTATTAAGGGATAATATCAAAGGAAGGAAATATGCCTAAAAGGTGATCAGAAATTAATTGTTTTACAGATAAAAGGAAGTCATTATCAACCGAACCTATAGGCCATCGAAAATATTCTATTCTTATAGGCTGAAACAAGTGGAGACAAATATGAGATTTTTTATTATAATATTTTTTTTCATCTTCGTTAATCTGACATTTTCCTAATAAAGAGACATGCCACTTAGCTTCATTTACAGATGTTGAACAAGGTACGATATATCGATATGTTCTCTTAGGTATTTTACTATTATATACAACTAAACACATTCGATTTCTTTTGTCTTTTCTATCTGGGTCATCCATTAGAATAGACTTATCATCTAATATCCAAAGTTCACCTGGTAGAGGATTCTTTAATTGTTTTATTTCTTCAATCATTTAATACGAAGGGAATTCAGGTCTCATTTTTTCTAAAAATTGAAATTCTTTTTCAGTTATCTCCATTTGTTCGATATCATCATCAGGGAATTTTAGTTTATGTTCATAATACATTTTTATAGCTGGATTTACACTGGACCTCATCTTTGTCATTGGAATGCAATCTTTTAAAACCATGCCACCAATTTCTTTTTTATAGCCCTGCTCTACTTTAGTAAGATAATTCTTAACCGGCAGAGTTTCATAAACAACAGTTTCAATTTCTTTACATGAAAGTGATGCATATTTATCGATAATTTGGGAAAGTAATTGAAAGGCTGGATGTGCATCCGAAAGAGAAAACATATTGGTTCTCCTTGCCGGAGAAATTATTATTTTTTCATAATTAAAATCATCCATACCTCGATCTTTTTTTAGTGCCGCAAGATCAAAAGAACAGATGGAAAATTTTTGCAGCTCAATAAGTTTACTTTTATAATTTGATATAACAGGGCCATGTGGCAGTTTTATAAAAAATTCTTTAGTATATCGCTTACCAAAATTTTTTATATGAAAAAACTCAAAAAGATAGGCTAATTTATTTAAATGAAACACTCCAACATTTTTATCTCCAGACAATAAGATTATTGAAGCAATTATTTGATTAAGATTAGTTGTTTTTATGTTCATAATATTATATACGGAGATTATAAAGAAGTGTTAAGCTTCTTACACAATTTAGATATAAATATATGTTTCAAATCTCTTAAAAAAAACAAAAAATATCACAATTCATTATAAAAGACAGGTTATAATACGCGCTTAACAACTGACTTTTTAATTATTTTTCCAGATTATTGGCAATAAAATAAAAAAGGGTGTGGTAAAAATAAGATAAACACAATCAGGTCAGCTCTATTAAGATTATGCTTATACCTCATTGGAGGAGGATTTTACCAACACCCTAAATCTATTTGTCCAAGTTATCAGCAATGGAAGCAACAGTAAGGAAGAAGCTAAAAACAGTAAAGCTGCCCAGGAAAACAATAAAGCCTGTATACACATTATTATAACTGGTAACCTTATCGGTGTAGGTAATGCCGGTTGAGGTGACCTTTTGTTGATATATCGTTGTGCCCTTTGAAAAAAAAAAGACAGACACAATCACTCCCAATATTAATATAAAGGAAGAACATACTTTTAGCATGTTTGAGGCAAATTGAGCAGTGGTCATAATAGCTCCTAAAATTTTAATTAATACCTTTTAGTTTACTTAACCACTTTTTATATAAAGGATGAGCACTACCGACCGGACGAATATTTTCCTGATTAGATACAGGACTAATATATTTAATGGTTGGAACAAGATTTATTTTTGTATGATTTTCATCTATCTGAAAAATGTTAAAGGAAAGACGACCCTGAACCGTAATATCATTTATAAAAAAATTATCCACTTTTTCTTCCTGGCGAAGAGTACGAAAGTCTGTTGTAATTATTCCAGATTGGTGATCGACGACAGCTATCGAATAATTGTCATTAGATAATAAATTTAAAATTTTAGAAAAAACGATCTTCTTCTCAACTGGAATTACTAACTCAAGCGGCTTTGTGGGCGGAACTTTATATGTGGAAGCACAGGAAAACAGAAGCATTGATACTAAATAAAATTTAAAATTTCTCATTAAGTAAACTCCTCATTATTTCATTTGCTCCAACAGAGACTTAACTATATCCTGCTTGGTGTCCGGTAGCTCTTCCAGGCTTTTTAGTATTTCAAATATTTTTGGGTCCAGAATGTGAGCCAGCATCTGTTCCCTGGTGTGTCCTGTAAGTACCCACATAATATCTTCTTTAAACCCATGTTCACGAGCCAGTTGAACCAAATTATTTAAAATATCAAAACACTCTTCCCAATAGTCTAATTCCGGACGCGGTTTATCTGTAGGAAGATACATGTAAAGAATACGCATGCGTTTAGAAAAAGAGCCGGAAGAAGTGCTGTATTTACCTCCACCATCACTTACTCTCCACACAGGATTCTCTTGTAGCTCAGGATTATAGTCTGTTCCGAGTATTAACCAGTTTAAATTCAATCCGAGTGCCTGTGCGATATTGCGTACTTTATCTACACTTGGTTCAACTCGTGACTTTATTATATCTACTAAAGAAGACTGAGGAATACCAGTAATCTCGGAAAGTTTTTTTTGTGTTATTCCACGTTGTTTAATGGCCAGTTTAATACGTTCGCCTAATGTCATAATACGAATATCCGAATTATTGTTGACTAATTCGATTTCTCGAATTATATTTGTATAACAAAATAGTTTAACAACTACAAGGTAGAACACTATGAATAAAACATCCCGGCGCAAACGCGCCCCCTTTGACCCGGCCTACAGCCGCTATCTGCTGCGTAAGGCCGGAAAAAAACAGGTTGACCTGGCCCGGGAGCTAAATATTTCCCGTGTGGCCGTAACGATCTACCTGGATGACCGCGGCTATTCCCAGCGCTTCTGGGATCATTTTTATAAAACGATATCAGGAGTGCAGGATGTTGCCTAAGTCCCGCATTGAGTGTAACAAAAGGGAAGTTATGTTACGCTCACAGCTTTATCAAGTAAAAGAATCTTGTATCAGGGTAAAAATAAACCTCTGTTTTTTACCCCGTCTCACCCATTATACACTCACCGTAAAGGAGCATCTTATGAATTTTTGGGCGGAACTGGGTCTGGCCCTGCGCCAGGCAATCCGCCAGGGACGGCTATCGATTGACGAACTTGCCAGGGAGATGGGCGTCTCGACCAACCTGTTGTATCAGAATGCCAATTATTATGTGACGGGCCAGGGTAAGCCGCCCACGCTGGAGACGGCGTTGATGGTGATTGACCGGCAGCGGAGCTGGAAGATTTTGAAGCTGATCGCGCGACGTTTCGGCTATGCCCTGGTAAAGGTGCGCGGGCGGAAAGCGGCCGAGGACGGCCCGGAAGCCCTGGTGAAACTACACAAGCGGTACCTGACGGTGACCGAGCGCTACAGCCGCTTTGTCCGCGCGGGAGAAAGCGAGCGCAAGGGGCTGATGGAGGCTCTGCATGAAAGCATGGAATATGAAATGTCGGTTACCCGCCGGCTGGCGGGCGATCCGGGACAATTGGAATTGTTTAACGACAAGTGAAAGGAGTACACGTGAGCGAGGAGAAGAGCAGTTACCTGATCGATACGATTATTGACGGAGCGACGGTATTGAAGATGATGATGGAGGAGCTGAGCCCCCACCGGTATTACACACTGGCGGAGCTGAACAAGCGCCTGACGCAATTCAGCGAGAACAAGATATACCGGATTATTAAGACCCTGGAGCATATAGGATGGGTGGAGAAACACCCGCAGCAATCGGCCTATAAAATCGGGCACGATCTGTTGTATCTGAGCCACCGGTACATGCGCACCCTGGAACAGGAGCACATGCGTATCCGGCAGGAGATAAACAGTTTCCGGTAACGGGAATCTACTCCGTTTTTCGGAGTAAACCGGAGTAAATAAAAGGAGCATGCCATGAACTTATCGGATGTAAAGTTTGAGGTCAACGAGCACCTGGTAAAAGCCCTGGAACTCGATCAAATGATGAGAGAATATTTTTATGAAGGGCGCAAGATCATCTTCCGACGCGGTAACATGAAAGAGAACCATAACGCGGTTGTATTGGGCAGCGGATTTTGTAACGGTAGAGCCTGGATATATGTCCGCAACGCGTTTACCGGAGCGAAGCGGGAAATCACTTTAAGAGACGTTCAGTAAGTATAATCTACTCCACCCAACTCCGCCCGGCGGAGTAAAACGCGGAAAGAATGGAGATATACAGATGGAAATTCCATTTTACAGGCTGAAAGATAAGGACGCCCTGGGAAAAATAGTCCGGCTGTTTAAGTCAAAGGATATCCGGGAACAGGGGGCCTTGCTGGCAGAAATTATAAGGTTATTTGAGAAAAATCTTATCTGCTGGGATAAGGGCGAAAAAACGTTTGAAGAGGTGGTGCAGGTAAAAAACCTGCTTGAGGAAATAAATATAGAGAACATCTATTTGGGTGAATATATAGACCAGAAAACAGAGGCCTGGCAAAGATGCGCCGGAATTATTGATAACTTTAAGGGGAATTAGGTATGAGCAAAGAAGTGACCAAAGAGATAGAAAAAGCGCAGCAAGAGCTGGATTTGTATTTAAAAAACGCCGGTCTTTTAGACGGCCCTTATAATGCGGTTGATTTTTGCCGGAAGGCCGGACATATAATCAATGAGATGAAAAAATTGTATTATGTAGCGGCCAAAACGCTGTGGATAGTGCGTAAAAAGGAAAGCTATAAGGATTTTATCGCGTATGCCAAAAAATATGCCAGCCTTGGGGAAAGTCAGGCCAACTTTTACGCGCAAACCTTTGAGGAAAGCCTAAAGATGTCCTTAAGTGTTGATCAGGCCAATGAACTGGGATTGAAAAAAATACATGCCCTGTACCAGATCGCGCCGCCGGAAGCGGTGGAGGAATATAAGGATAAGGGCACCATTCTGGACGTCTCACCGGCGCAGATATCCCTTAAGGAACTTGAGAAGATGCTGGAGGCCTACGAAAGCAATACGTCTCTGCAACTGGAAGAGGAGACGCACCGCAAAAATCAACTATTGGAAGAGATCAAGGAACTGCGCAAGGAGAATGCCGATTTGCGCCGCTACCGCAACGCGCAGCAGACCGGCGTTTTTGATTTTAAGGCGGAGCATGTATTGAACCGGGTGGTGGTGGCCATTATGGAGGCCAACCGTTTTTTGGAGGTGAACCGGCTGGAGAACGCCGTGGATCAGAAGCTGGCACAGGGCAAGCTGGATATGATCGACATGCACCTGCATACGCTGCGCGGGCAGATAGTGAACCTGGTATTCCGGGAAGCTTACGACCCGGAAAACGCGGAGATACAACGCATTATGAACGACGACCGCTTCGACTTTAGCGCGGCGGACGACATTATTACGGAAGACTGAGGAAACGGCCATGGCCATATCGGATGAGCAAAAAAGGGAAATTGAACAGGTGATGCACGGACTGACCGGCAAGGCGGCCAAAACGGTGGCGCAACGCCTGGCGCAGGAAATGGGACTGGACGTCTCGCGGATATACTGGTACTCCCGGCATGTGCGCCCGAAACGCAAGCCGCGGGCGGACAGGGGCGTGCCCCGTTCGGTAACGGAGGCCGAACTGGAAAAGCTGATGGTGTACACGGTGCAGCATGATTTTTCCGCACCACACCTGGCGGAGGTGGCCGACGCCAACGGCGTGCACATCCATCCGGCCACCTATAACCGCATCCTGCGCCAGCGGCGTCTTTCCCGGCGGGAGAATAAACAAGACCTGCGCCCCTACCGGCGCTGGGAAGCGGAGCATCCGAACGACCTGCACCAGATCGACAGCACGGTGGCCCAGCAATTCTATCTGGACGATAACGGCAGCGTGGGGTATGAATCCCCGCATGAACGCTACAAAAACAAGCCCGGCAACAAAAAACCGCGCCTGGTGCTGATCCAGGTGGTGGACGACCACAGCCGGGTAAAATGCGCGCTGTTCACCCTGGGCAATCATTACATGGCCTGGATGCAGACGCTGCATCACGCCTGGAAGAAAAAGGACAACGCGGCCTTTCCCTTTTACGGCCTGCCTCGGGTGCTGTACTCGGATAACGACTCGGTGATTAAGAGCCGCCGGTTCACCCGGGCCATGGAGAAGCTGGGCGTTACGGTTAAGACGCATAAGGTGCGCGAAAGCCGGGCCAAGGGCAAGGTGGAAAGCGGTTTTAAGATGCTGCAGGAGTTTGAGAAGGTGACAAAAATAAAAAAATGGGAGAGCCTGGAAGAGGCCAACGCCGCCCTGGAAGATTTCCTGATCTGGTATAACAGCCGCAAGCACGGAACAACCGGGGAGCGCCCCTTTCAACGCTGGCTGCGCATTGATCCGGCCCGGCTGATCAATACACCGTCGGACGAGCTGTTCAACCTGCTGCACCTGGATTTTACGACGCGGAAGATTTATCCCGACCTGCATGTGGATATGTTCGGCAAGGAGTTCCAGTTGCCGCGCCGGGAGCCATTCATTAACTGGATCGGCAAGAAGGTGGAAGTATGCTGGTATCCGCGCGAGACGGAGCGGATTTTTGTGATTATCGAAGACAAGGATTACGAGATCGAATACCGCAAGGTGGATATCCACAGCGCCGGAACTTATAAGCATGTGATGAAGCCGGACAATATCAAGCTTAAGGAAAAGATCGAGGCCATGGAGACTCCGGACTGGAGACTGACCGGTTTTTACGCGGAGAAGTATGGTCAGATGTGGATGCCCAAGGAGGGCCGGGAATTCGACGAGAGCCGCATCATCGAGGCCATGCCGAGCAAGGGCACGGTGCGCACGGCGGAATGGTTTGTGGCGCGGCTGCAGGAGCGCATGATTTTTGAAGTACCGGTAAGGGCCGAGGAAAAGACTTACGTACAGCGGTTGTTTGACGGGCGCGTGGAAATGCCGGAGCGGGAGCTGTTGGATGAGATCGACAAGCTGGCGGCGCATCCGGAATTGTTGCGGAAGAAGGATGTGGGGTGATCATAATAAAAAATACAAAATAAAAAATACAAAATATAGCCCGTTATGAGCGGGTAAGATAGTAACAATTAACAGAAAGGAGAATAAATGGAAAGTGCCGCGCACATCCTGAAGGAGCTGAAGATTAGCCAGGGATGGCTTGCGGAAGGTCTGGGCGTCAGCCGGACGGCGGTGACGCTGCTATTGAATAAGGGTCAGTGGCCCAAACGGGCACACCGATCCGGGTTGCTGGAACGCCTGCGCGAACGCCTGGAAGAAGGTGGCGCGGGCGCGGGAGATATTGAGCGCATCGAGGCGCTGTTAACGTCATCGACCGCGGAAGCGGCGATGCATCATTCATTCACACTACTCAAGAAAGGAGTATGTATGTTACCACAAATCGTTCTGGATCGCGCGGGATTGGAGCGCGACCCCTTTACCAATGAACTGCGCGGCGTGCAGGATGTTTTCGGCAGCCGTCCGCATGATTTTGTGCTGAACAAAATGCTGGACGCGGCGGCGCATCAGAAGTTCCTTGGGATTTATGGTCCGGTAGGATCGGGAAAGACGGTGATGAAAAACGTTTTTCTGGAGACGCTGCGCAAGGAGAAGAACTACATGGTGTCGGAGCCGATCATGATTGAGCGGGCGAAGTGCCGCCCGGGATCGCTTTGCGACGCGATGGTGGAGGACTTTATGTATGGTTTCGGCGGCATTTCGTCCCTGGGAAAAATGCGCAGCCCCCGCAGTCTGGAAGGTAAGAATCGTTTGGTACGCGCTATCTTAACCAACCACAGCGAGCAGGGACGGCGCGCGGTGCTCATTATCGACGAGGCGCATGAGCTTCCCCTCGATACGCTTAAGGCACTCAAGCGCTTTCACGAGCACCAAAACGGCTTCCGCAAGATGCTGTCCATCATCATCATCGGTCAGGAAGAGCTTTTTCACGGTCTGAACAAGGATTACCGGGTGCGCGAGGTAACGGCGCGGATAGACCTGGTGGAGCTGCAACCGATGCGCAATGTAGTGAAAAACTATTTGTCCTTCAAGATCGATAAGGCGGGCGGCGACGTCAACGCCCTGTTTGACGGCGAGGCGCTGGATATGATTGAACGCAAGCTGGAACATCCCTCACCCCTGTTGATCAACGTGCTGGCCAGCCACAGCCTGATGACGGCTTACGCCCAGGACAGGCTACCGGCAACGGGAGCGATGGTGGAAGAGGCATACCGGAAGATGGCCTCATGAAGATCAAAATCAAGGCCAAGGTTGAGCTGAAGATAAAGTACAAAATGAAGGGAGTACTATATGGAGAACTTAAACACACGCCAGGTTGCGGAAAACTTAGACGTGCCGCATAAGCTGATTGTGGCCCTGCGCCGCAGGGATTACAGGCGTTGCAGCCGCATTTTGAACGAGATAGACGAGGATGCGCGGCTTTACCGCCAGCACTGGAAAAAGGTGGAGCGTGTAAAGGAGACCTTTAGCGAGTTGTATGGACGCAGTCCCTATTACACACAAACCCCCAGGGATATGGAGCAGGAGTATGACGCGACCATCGCCCGCTATGTGGAGCATTTGGGCGTGGAGGTGCTGGAAAAGGAGATGCGGCGTCATACGCGCCGCAGCTTCACCATCCGCTCCATCGTCTTCTTTTTTATGAGCAAAACCCAGGACGCGCCCTGGCAACGTCTGCTGCAGGATAAGAATGCCGGTCAGCGGGAGCCGGAGTGGGTGAAAAACGACCGTAAACGCTACATGCAAATACAAAACGATCTATTCTCGCACGGCTATCCGGTGCACATCCGCAAGGATATGATGCGCGAAATGAACGCGATAAAATACCGGCTGAATGATCACGGCTGGGAAATAAAATAGAAAGGAAAAGTATGGAAGCCTTTAAAATCGAGATAGCGCGCAACGAGGCGGGCGACACCGTGATGCGCTGTGATAACGGAGAGATGACCCGCGAGCAGATCGTAATGATTCTGCAGGGTATGATCGCCCAATTGACGGAACAGATCATTATAGACAAGGTGACGGCGCGGATGCGCATCATCCAGCCGGGCAGCCTGGAAGCGCTGAAAATAAACCAGGGAAGGAAATTACAATGAGGTGCAGTTATGAAAAAGAAGAGTAAAGAGGAAAAGAAGCCGCAAGCGACGGGCGCGGGCAGCGAACCGACGCTGAGCATCTCCATGACGTTGCGTCACCGGAAGATACTGCATTATATCCGTTTTCGACCGCGCAAAAAGGCGGTAAAGAACAGCACGCTGGTAAAGCTGACGGGCTATCATGAGCGGGAGGTGCGTGAACTGGTGCGTGAGCTGGTTATGATATATCAACAGCCGATCGGCTCATCGACCAGCGAGGGGTATTGGTGGATCAGCAATCCGACCGACGCCGCCGAGATATATGACCGCCTGCGCGGCCGGGCCATGAAGATATTGCAACGGGCGGCGGCGATCCGGGGCATCGGCATGGATCAAGTGGTGCAGCAGTTGGAACTTGATTTAAAATAAGGAAGAAAAGGAAAGGAGAATATTATGGGAGTATTAGCACGTTTTTTGGGAATCGGCGGGAAGCGTCCCCAGGAGAACCTAAACGGCCCGGCGCCGGAGGTGGAAAAGGTTAAATCGGCCCCCATATTCAATCCACACTTTATATGGGGATTGAACGAGTCGGATATAATGAAGCGTTATTTTAACGGCATGGCGGCGCATTTTTGGCGCAACCATGAGGCCAATCCCCTGCGCGACCGCACGCCGGAATATCTGAGGGCGAAGATGGAGAACCAGTTGCGTTATTTTGAAAAGGCGGTTGATCTGGGCAATTACCAACTGGCGGAGAACGCCCTGCATGAGGTGACGTCAATATTTATGATTTACAGTCATTTATACAAGGTGCGGGAGGAGGAAAAGAAAAACCGGAGGGCCTTATGAAGGAGTATAAACGCCAGGTATTAGTCAACGGAAAAACGGTAGAGCTGGAAGGCAATATGCCCATTCCGAAACCTAAAAAAAGGGGTGTGGATTATGTGGCCCTGGCGCGGAGAATGCGGGTGAATGAAAGTTTTCTGATAAAGGGGTCCACTGCCCGCGTAAGAGTAGGTCGCGCCTTTAAGGAAGCGGGAGTGCCCTTTGTTATCCGCGTATTGGAAAGCGGCCGGCGCTGGCGGATATGGAAAACGGGCGAGGCGGAAGATAACGGGGTTTATAACCTGGGAGAATAATCATGCGCAATGATCAACGGCGGAAGCTGTTCGCCATCGGCAAAAAGCTGGATATGGGCATTGACGATCTGCGTTGGGCGGCGACGCCCTATAATAAGGAGCGGAAGTCGAGCCTGCGGGCGCTGAGCGAGAGCGAGGCGGACAGGCTGATCGGCGACCTGCAAAGGCTTGCCCGTCAAAAGAGGGAGAAGCGCATAAGGCATGCCGATCTGCGTCCGGACGGCAACGCCTGGGATTACAGCCTGAGCGGCGCCTGGAGCCAGCGGGATATGATGTTTGATTTAATGTTGCGGGCGGAGTGGGATGTCTGGCAGTTCCGGGCCTGGCTAAAGCGATATCACAAGGTGGATCATGAGCGTTTTTTAAACGCGGGACAACGGGTAAGGGTGATTGAGGGACTGAAGCAGATAGCGGCACGCAAAAAGGCAAAGGCGGAGCGATAAGGTGCAACTTGATCTTTTTGAACTGCGGGATGACGACGATCTGCGCCGGGAGGTGCAAAAGATAAACGCCGACCGGCGTTATCATCCCAAGGAGGTATGCGATATTCTGGGTTGCTCATTGAGCATGATCTACCGCTTGTACGGCTCCGGGGAATTGCGGGGCTTGCGGGTAGGTTTGGGCATCCGCATATTCGGCTGGAGCGTGCGTAAGTATATCGTTGACAACAGTAATTAACCGGAGAAACCTTCCAGGTCTCAAAGACCTGGAAGGTTGGGATTTGGAAAGGAGCATAACAATGGCGGAGAATTTTATAGACAAATTTAAGCAGGGTACCTATCCCCAGCGGATCACGCGGGCGGTAAAGTGGATAGACGATGAAATCCGGCGCACCCTGCAACATCTGGCAAAGGACGCGCGGTTTTTAGAGAATCCGGATTTTTTTAAGAGTAAAAAAATCTATCCCCTGGAGATTATTAAGGCTTTGTTGCTGGAATTACAGGAGGAGCTGCAGAAGAAGCAAAGGCGGGCGCCGGATGTGTTTGCCCTGGATGCGCAGATCGCCTGCGTGAAGCGCGAACTGGCCCTGCGGCGGGCCGTGTATAAAAAGAAGGTAAGCGCCGGGGAAATGAAGCCGGAGGCGGCACGCCGGGAGTATGACGCGATGAAGGGGGTATTGGAGACATTGCAGATGCTGATGGGAGAGGAAAAATGACAAGCATAAAAGTTGAAATGAAAAACGGCGAGGTTAAAGAGTTTCCCCATACAGGGCGCGCCGGTGGCAGCTATACCAAGGAAATACGGTATGAGGGCGGTTTTGCCATTATACGGGATGAGTGGGGAAATGAAACAGCCATACCGCGCGAGGATATTAAGCAGGTGATTAAAACCTGCCACTAAAATCACAATCACCTTCCAGGTCTCGTAGACCTGGTATGATACACCAAAACTGGAGGATATAACACAATGAAAGGCAGCCATTACTATAAAGAAATTTTAGACTATATCAATAGCCGTGGTAAAGATATTACACGGGAAGAATCATTTGCTGTTTACGGTTATGCCCATGGCATATATATGACGGACAAAATAACGGCCGAGGAGTTTTATAAAATATTGGAAAAACTCCCCGTGGACAATAAAGAGCTGGAAGCGGTGACGCTGTAACACGCCCGGCCCTGATGCATTCCAAGGTCTAAACGTGGGAAAGAGGGGTAAAAAAACATGCCTGACCAGCAGTCCCTGCATGCGGGGGAAGGACAGCACCTTACAGCGCGGTTGTGGTGGCCGCGTGCGGGCGGGGAATTCCCGTTCAGCGGTAAGGAGAGGCCGATCGAGAGCCTCTTTAAACCCGTGCATGCCTCTTTCTCTTTTTTAATTTTAAGGAGAGTAAAATGAAAGTTACAAGAAATGTTTTGGCAGACCTGGCAGATATTGAGTTGAAAATCGGTTATAACTGCCGGGCAACGCTTATAACCGAAGAGCAGCCGGTAAGAATTCGCGCCCAGGTGAATATGTATTCTAAAAAGATGGGCGGCAGTATTAAGATAGCGCTGGAAGAAGTGGTTGGGGAGCGTGTAAGCCGGGAGGCATTGGATATATTTGCGGAACGGGCCCGGAAAACGTTTTGCAAGGTGATCGGGCCGGATAGCTATTAAAATTATGACACTATAAAATAAAAAATGGTTTTATTTCTTTACAGGTTGGAGGTGCTTATCGAGGGTGTGCTTTAATATGACCTTTTTATAACCTTCCGTGGAGGGCACTTTTAATAAACAGTTTATAATAGCTCGAACCATTTGAAAATTTAAAAGCCCCCGGTAAACTTTCCGCTCAGACAAACCCTTTTGAAGAATCTGGAATTTATCTTCTTCATATATTTTATCCAGCATGAACCATGAATTCCTATCAAGTAATCCATCTACTTTACCAATAAAAAAACTTTCACTGGATACGTCGCAGCCATGAGACATCGTTCTTCTACGCTTTTCCACCGTAGTGCTTAAGATATATAAATATTTGTCTGATATTTCACAGGGATTCAGGATAAGAGCGTATTTATTTCTAACAGAACCATCACTGAACTCGAACTGATCAAAATATAATAACGCGCCAGGACTCATAAAGATGCCATAATCTCCCGGGCATCCCTGTCATTGGCAATACGTCTGCGGTATTCTTCCTCGGATATAGTTGAATTATCCAGGGCCGTTTCATACGGTATGAGTTTATTAGGACTGGATGGTTCATATATTCTATCCCAAGGATCACCCTTGGCGTGGGTTATTGTAACCATCGTCTCGGAGTCGGCATTGCGGTATATATTTGACAACTCTTCCATAATCTTTAATTCACGGTCGGAGAATTGAAGAGGGTCAAATTTTATTTTTCTGAGAGGACTTATGGTCGTCACAGTTTTTTCTTTGTCAATAGCAACTTTATCTACAGAAAAGAATTCCTGCAACTTCTGTTTAGGGTCTTTTTCTTTAAGCTGATCATATACCTCTACCGGTACCGGCCCAAGCCGCCAGGCAAAATAATCCAATCCGGTAACGGAGCGGCCGGTTTGCTGAAAGTGGGTAAAGTCGAGCATGTAAAGCATCTTCATGAGTTTGGTGATATTGCAATATTTGGTATGCTTTAGAAAATAAATTATGGCATGGATAAGCTTGCCCTGCTTATTGTAAGGAATCATAATGGTTCCTTGCCCTCTCTTTAGTCCGGGTCTAAAAAAATCGACCCGTCTCCTCCAATGTTTAGCCTTTTACAGAATATCGCCAAGACTAAACCGCTTGATTGTATATAAGGTTGGTATAATCAATAAAAGAATATAGTGTAATAAATTGTTTAAAACAACCAACCAGGTCACAACCAGGTTCCGGTTAATGGGGGATTTTATAAAAGTCGAAGCTTTCAAATACATATTTTTTTGTCGCGTCCAGGACTTTTTCGGTAAGCTTTTGGGTTTTGTGAAGGTTCTCAGATCCGTATTTTCTTACATCATTTTCACTAAATCGGTTTCTTTCCATAAATTGAATGTCGTTAATAAGCTTTGCCGCGAGTACCTGGTAATTGTTGAAAATGTCATCTTCCAGCAGAATTCTGTTTTTACGAACAAAGTGGGACATACTGTTAACCCAATTCTGGAAATCGTCAAAATTCATATAACATTCAGGGAAGCTTATCATATTGTTGTCTTTTCCCGCAGTAAAAACCACGGCATGTCCTTTCCACAGCATTTCAGAAAAAGCCAGGTGAACACTTAACTTGCGGTTAAAGAAATCAATTTTTATTTGATTAATAGCCTGTTGTGAAGCCATTCTTTTGTTATTGAGCCAGTTTCCAATGATTGTAATTACAATTCCCAGCAAAGTTGAAAGAGAGACAACTACCGCATTGGGTATGCCCGGGGTCTGATTGCTTAAAAGAACATGGATTGTATCTCCGGACGATGAAATAACAAAAAGAGAGTCCGTCATAATTCCTCCTGCTTAACTGTTAAATTATAATAGCGAATCCCCACATCGCACACAATAATTTTCTTTCCACAGTTTCCACAGCTCGGCACACGGGCTAAATCCTCTTGCTATATTCCTTACCGCATACATACTCCTATATGGTGCCGGTCGGCGGCCCCGCCCGCCGGCCTTTTTACTAATCAATTTAAGGAGAGGCGCATGACGTCACAATGGATCATAGTGCAACTGGCCCTGGCCTTGGTGTTACTGGTGTTGTCCTTTAATTCGGCCATGAAGCCGGTATGGGTTGCCGCTTACCGCAAGGCCGTGGAGAACATTACCTCTAAGCGTTTTACGGTGCTGATGATCGCCACCTGGTTTGTTTATAAGGGAATAGCGATTGACGGCAACTGGATGATTCTGGCGGCGGCCTATATAGGCATGGACACGGCGCATAAGGCGGGCGTACTGGCGGCATTGGCGGACAAACTCAGAAACAACAACGGAAAAAAGGGAGAACAGGAATGAGCGCGATAAGGGACGAGGTACTGCGTAAACTGGATTATGTGGAAAAGATTACACACGAGGCCAAGCAGTTGATTTCCGAGATGGAGGTTAATCCGAAGAACTATGACGTGCTGGAGATGCTGCAGGTACAGAGCGAGCTCATCAACACTATGCTGCAACAGATAAAATCCGGCAAAAGCACGCAAGACCCGGAAATGGAAAGCAAGTTTAAGCGCATTGGCAAAAAATACCTTGACCTGAAGCGCGCGGAGCTGGCCATCGATCTTGACGAGGTTGATCTGGACGTCTTAGACGATCTGCGCCCCAAGCGATCCCGGCGATGAGCGCCCCCACTCCCTCCCAGTTAAAGCGGGAAATGACTTTGCTGGAGAAGGAGATCGACCGGCGTCTTAATGAACTGATGCGCATAATGATTGAGCATTTGCAGTACCACACGGAAAACGAAGCGCGCTGGGGTCTGGTGAAAATTATGCGCGATCATCCCTTTCGCACCATCGTCGCCGGAATGTTCCTGGGCATGATGCTGGCCACGACGCTGGCCCAGGTGACGGGCATGGATCTGGTAAACTGGATACTGAGGTTCTTCAAATAATGGCATATTCGAATCACATCAAGGAAGAGGCTTTCGGGCTGTATTGCACGGGCATCAGCTTTGACGAGATGGCCCTGGAGATGAAAAAGCGCTATCCGGAAGAATGCGCGCGGATAAACCGGCATACGCTGTCGGGCTGGGAAAAGAAATACAACTGGGCTCCGCGCAAGGAAAGCATTTTGCGGCGCACCAAGGAGAAATTGGACGCGCGCCGGATATCCAAGCGAGCGGAGCTGATCGCCGAAATGGACGAGCTGCGCGAGCGCATTATGCAGCAGACGCTGAACCTGCGGGCCAAGAGCCTGGAAGGCGCCACCAACAGCGCCATTGCCATCACCCGTCTGATCACCGACCTGAAGGGCGACCGCTCCGGCAGGGGCGGCGATGTGGAAAAGACGGTGGCCATGATCTTTGAGGTGCTGGCGGAAGATGAAAAGATCGGCGCGCTGCTGCAGGAACGCCAGGATTTTATTTTACGGAAGATAGAAGAACGCATGGAAGCGGAAGACGACTGAGGCCGGAGCCCACGGGGACAGGGGTCGTCAAAAGGAATTGATATCCGGCCGGTCGTCTTTTTTTAATGAAAGGGTGTTTTGAACAAGAAGGTACTGGAAGCATCGAGCAAGGCGCTGAAAAAAGCGACGGTCAGTATCCGGAGGCATACGGATCACTGGGAGTTCCCGGAATGGCTGGTGCGGCACATGCACGTGAAGAAGGGCCGCTACCATGGCCCATACCGCTTTGACGGTTATGAGCCCTACCGCGACATCGTGGAGCAGATGCACCTGTATCCGGAGAACTGGTATCTGAAGGGGACGCAGATCGGGTTCAGCACGCTTATGATCGGCTGGAACCTGTACCTGCCCTACTGGAAGGGACTGGACAGCGGCTATGCCCTGCCGGACAAGGTGATGATCAAGCCCTTTATGAAAACGCGTTTTTCCGAAGAGCAGATACAGCAAAACCGGGAGCTGGAAGAAATATATGACATTCATGAGTCGGATATGTATTACAGCACGGGCCGGAACTACCTTTACTTTCTGGGGGCGAACGTTTTGAGCGAGGGCATGAGCCGCCCCATGGAGCAGATCAGCCTGGACGAGGTAACCATCATTTCCCAGGAGAGCATCGAGATGATGGAGGATCGCCTGGGCGCGGCCACCTTCGGGCAGATCAATGGTTTTGCGATGGAGATATATCCGGCGGGTCCGGCGGATGAAGGTTTTCAACGCGGACGGCAAAATGTGATGCTGTTTAAGTGTCCTCATTGCGGCAAGGACGATCAGAACCTGGAAGATATGTTCTATGAGAGCAGCATGAACCGCGAAAAGCTGCCGCGCTGCGTGAAAAAGATTGACGGCCGCTGGCAGGTGGTGTGCGTGAGGTGCGGCTGGCCCTACTCCCGGGCCGAGGCGGGCCGTTGGGTGGCGCGCTTTCCCGACCGGCAAATAAACAGTTGGCGGGTGCCGCAACTGATCTTTGAAGGATTGAGTCTGGATCGCTTTATGCGGCGCTGGCTGAAGAGCGCCGGGAAAAAGTCCAAGCGGGCGCACATGCATTGTACCGGCCTGGCCATTCCGGACGCCGGTGATTTGCAGGGGGTGCAAAAGGAAGACTTTCAGCGGATGAAACATGCGTCACTGGAAATGAAGCGCACATCACGCTGGACGGTGGGCGGCTGCGACGTGGGCAATACCTGTTGGGTGGTTTTCGGCGAAATGCACACGGAACTGCATTACGTATGGTGGCAGCCGGTAAGCGGCGACCGGCTGGTGGAGGAAATTTCGCGGCTGATCCTGTCCATGAATTGCCGCAAGTTTGTGATTGACTATAAGCCGTTCACGCCCCAGGTGCGCAAGCTGCAGGAAAAGTTTCCCGGAATCGTTGTGGCGCATGAATACCGTGAATCGGGGATGGAGGAACGGGAGAAGGAGCATGAAGGGCGCATGTATGATTTTGTCCAGGAAGACCGCGAGGAAGCGCTGGACCGTTATGACGACCTGCTGCGCAGCGATCCGCCCATGGCGCTGATGCCGCCGAAGGTATATGAGCCGGAGCACGGCGAGGTGGCCCTGGAGGATTCCCTGTTTGCCCGGCATCATTATAAGGGCAGCCAGAAAGACGAGGTGGAAGACAAGCGGCTGGGTAAAAAGATTTTTAAACACAAAAAAAATGTGCCCAATCACTACTATCACGCGGGCAATTATATGTATACGGCGTTGCGCCTGCTGTACATCGAGCGGGGACGGTTTGTGGGGGCGCCGGTGGTTTTCGGAGATATGCGATGATGCGCGGATTGTTAGCCTTGTTTTGGCTGAGCGGCTTGTTTATTTCCCGCAAGATTTATCTTGTCCAGGTATATTGGTCGGACGGCCCGGAGGCGAGCGGAAGTTATGTGTATTCGATTTGCGATACCCTAAAGAATGCGCGGAAAGCCAGCCGGAAGGTTATTAAGGAGATTATAGAGACAAAGACGTCGGCTTTTCCACTGGATAAGTACAAAAGCGCGGAAGAGATGCCTGATGACGCCAGCGACAGGGAATGGGATATCGTTATGGAATGGCAAGCCCGGAAAGATGAGGCCAGGCGTGTTGACAGCGTTGAAATAACGGAATGGTATTTAAACCGCCCGGAAAAGAACAGAACGGTTGCCTGTTTTATGCAGGAATATTACTGGATAGAGCAAACAGGAAAGGGAGATGTATAAAGTCATGTTAATTTACTGGACCATATTGGCCTGTGTTGTGGGGATTATTTACCTGGAACGGATTGGCAGAAGTCATTTAAACAGCCAGTACCAAAGTTTGATTGAGGCCCAGAAAAGACGCATAAAAGAACAGGAAGCTCACATACGGAAGCTGGAAGCGTTGTTGTATTCCGGCGATGATGAGTAAAAAAAAGAGGCATAAATGTTTGGGGCAATAAAACGATATTTTAGCGAGCATAAAGTGGATACGCCGGACGGAGGTTTCGGCGTGCCCTCATCCGGGCGCTCGTCGGTTGAAAATGTAAACAATCTGTCCGGGGTGCTGGACTACTTTAACGGCTATTACAATGTGATCGACCGCAACCTGGTAAGCGGCGATCTGCTGGATACGCTGGTGCGCATCGCCGTGGCCAACGCGGACGCCTCGCAGGCGGTGCGGCAATGGATCAACCTGGGCAACCGCGGGCACGACATCATTATCGACGATCCCAAAACGGCGCTGGTGGATGAAGCCCTGGCGGCGCTGAATGACAACGCCTACCGCCTGTATACCAAGTCGGCCGGTGTGGACGGTCTGTTCAATCACTATTTCTGGCAACTGGGCGTGTTCGGCGCGCTGGCCTCGGAAGATGTTATAGCGGGTGATTACAGCCGGGTGGAGAAGGTTGCCCCCATATCCCCCCGGTTTATCCGCTTTAAACTGGAAGATGACGATTACGTGCCCTATCAACGGCTGACAAACGGGGAGATGATCGAGCTTAATCCCTATACCTTTGCCTATTACTGTTACCTGAGTTTTGAGAATTCGCCCTACGGCATTCCGCCGGTGCTGGCGGCGCTGGATCCGCTGCACACGCAAAAGTTTATGCATGAGAACGTGAAATATATCTCCGAGAAGATGGGCCTGACCGGTTTTACCGGGGTGGAGGTTACGCCTCCGCCCCGCAATCCGGGCGAGATCGACTCCGAATACCAGAAGCGGGTGACGAAACACCTGAACAATGTGATGGAAGGCTTTAAGGCTAACTACCGCAAGGGGCTGGCCGTGCACGCCAACGATATAAAGGTAACGCACACCAATACCACGGGCGACGCGCGCGGGGCGTATGAAATACACAAGCTGAACGAGGAGCAGGTTTTCTCCGGCATCAACAACGACCCGGCCATGCACGGACGCAGCTACAGCACGACGGAGACTTACGCGGACGTGGTATATAATCTGCTGATCAATCAGACCAACAGCTTCCGGCAACTGGTTAAGCGCCGCCATGAGCGTACCCTGCGCCTTGACCTGGCCCTGCGGGGTATTTTCCCGGAAGAGGTGTCGCTGCAAATGGCCGGCGATGATCAGCGGGACAGTAAAAAGGAAGCGGAGACCGAGCAAATCCGCTGGCAGGTGGTCAAGGAAAAGGTGGAACGAGGCTTGCTGGAGCCGGATCGCGCGGCCCAGGAACTGGGCTATGACGACTGGTATGATCCGTCCCTTATCGGCGGCCGGGTTCTTCCCGGAACCATGCGCCGGAAAAAAGCGACCCACCGCTTTCGCTTTGACCGCAAAAGCCAGCAATATGTTTTTGTGCGTCCGCGCCTGGCGACCCTGGCCAAAAAAGATAAAGGCCAGGAACTGCTGCAGGATTATGAACAGGCTCTACGCTCTCTGCTGGAATCGGGACGGGATCAGGCCCTGGGCGACGTCCGGGACTATCTGAAACGCCGGGGGTTTGACGGTGACAATGTTGACGGACTGGCCCGGGAGACCTTTGCCATTGTGCAGGCGGCGTATAGCACGCAACTGACGGGCGAGGCGGCGGAGAAGATTATCCGCGAGGCGGTGAACGCCAGTTACACCTTTTTCCGGCTGAGCGATGTCAGCCTGTGGCCGGAGGGCAAGGCTCCGGTGAGCATGGCCCTGGATAGTATAGATAATCGCACGATCTCGTTTTTAGAATCGCTGGACAATTTTTATCTGGGTAAATTTATCGAAAACAGCGACGTGGAAGGCCCGGCGCTGAACTTTTTGCGCTCGCATTACCTGGAGAACGGCGAGGCGATATTCGGACGCACCAGCGGCGAACAACTGGAACGTTTCCGCGCCCTGTTTAAGGACCGTCTGGAGGAGCTGGCGGATCATGCCGTGCAGCGCATCATCGACACCTCGGTGCAGCGGATGCGGGTATGGGGCCATATAGGCCAGATGGCCGAAGCAGGCATTGAGTATGCCCGCCCGGTTAATCCCAGTCCGCAGGCGGCCATCTGTAAATATGTGACGAGCCATGACGTCCGTATTCCCATCGGTACGGCACGCCAGGCGGTTGCCAGGCTGTCATCGCTGACGCCGGAAGCCTTTCGCGGCTTTCTGGAAAGCAACGGGCAAATAAAGCCGGACACGATAAAAGACTTTGGCATCGACGCGGCCACGGCGGAAGGGATCGGCTTCCCTCCGTATCATCCAAGGTGCCACACCACGCTGGAAGCGATAGTGTGAGGCGGCTTGTGCGGGCTTTTGGGCACTGAGGCGGCTTACGGGACGCCAGGAGAGGGTAAAACGCGAAAGCAGGCGGTTATAACCGTTTTTAACCAATAAATCAGGAGCAGTATTATGGAAGAAGGCTTCGGAGTACAGATATTAAGCAAAAACACGGCCCGGGTGCGCATGGCCCTGCCCGGGGTGATGCTGAGCGCGCCGGTTGTGGTTGACGGCAGTCAAGCCCTGGCCGCGCCCGCGGTTCCCAAAGAAGCGGAGGCGGAACTCAAGGACAGTATCAAGGAATCCCTTAAGCCGCAAAAGAGCGACTATCTGGATACGGTCTTCCGGGCCATCTCGCAAACCTATATCGAAGGTTACGCGATTGATCTGCGGGAGCCGGGCGTGCTGGAAGAGGCCACGCCGATGCTGGCCGGTCTTAAGCTGTTCCGCAATCATATCCTGCTTACGGAAAACATTATCGGCTATGTGCCCAAAAGCTGGTGGGATACCAAAAACTTCGGCGTACCCGGCATTAACGTCAATCCACAAATTGATACGGTGCTGGGCTATAACGAGGCGCGGCAGTTGCTCAGCGATCCGCCGTTATTGGATTCCGTTTCCATCGGATTCGGCTTCAAATTCCGCCGCAGTCACGAAGATATGCCCTGGAGGACCTTTTACAGTATGCTGGGGCGCGAGGTGGACGGTGAGATTGTGCGCTTTATCGTGACCAAGATTACGGACATCTGGGAACTGAGCCTGGTGTGGAGCGGCGCGGACGAGCTGGCCAAGGGCGGCGTGATTGAGATAAACGATCAATTAAAAGAGGAACTTGGTTTTCCGGCGGCGCCGGAAAATGAAAACAATGAAGAGCAGGAATCGCTCAATTTGGTTCCGGGCAATGTATCATCTAACGAAGGAGGACAGGATATGTCTGAATTAATCATCAAGAATCCGATGCTGCTGGCTGTAAAGTTCGGCAGAGAGGAAATCACCAATGAACAGGAACTGGGTGCCCTGGTGGATCAGTTGCTGACCGAGCGGGAAAGTTTGCGCAAGGATGCGGCCATGGGCAAAAAGTATATCGAAGGACGGCGCAAGGAGGCCTTGCGGCTGGCCCGTTTGGCGCACAGCAACGGCGACGATAATTTTGAACTGGCCCCCGCCCTGCAGTCGCTGATCAATAAGGCGGACGCCGATGAGCTGGCCGAGCTGATCAACAGCTACCAGAGCCAGTTGGAGCGGAAAACCGGTGCGGTGCGCTCCAGCCAGGAAGAGACGGACGAAGAGCGGCTGAATGTAAAGGTTGACGCCAAAAAAGAGGGCGTGGAAGAAGATATCGCCGCCTTTAATGCCCGCGTTGCCAAGCTGATGAAGGATCAGAACGTCAGTCGCGAAGAGGCGGTAAAAATGCTCACCCGGCAAGCCGGTTAATCCACGCCATAAATCAAAAAACAAGGAGGGCTTATGAGCCAGGAACATGTGCTGTACGCACGAACCATGGAAGCCGGAGCCGACCTCTCCGGCAATCAGTATTATTTTGTCAAGAACAGCTCGGGCAAGGCGGTGCTGTGCTCGGTGGCCGGCGAGATGAGCGAGGGCGTTCTGAAAAACACCCCCGTCTCCGGCGAGGCGGCCAGCATTGCCCAGGAGGGCACCACCAAGGTGCTGGCGGGCGGCACGGTTAGCGCCGGTGACTGGATCACCACGGACGGCAACGGCAAGGCCGTAAAAACGACCACCGCCGGTCACGTTGTGCGCGGACGCGCCCTGGAGGCGGCCGTTGCCGGTGACATCTTCGAGATCGAATGCTGCCTGTTCGTTCTCTAATCCATTAATAAGGAAGTCAGTTTTAACAGGAGGTTGACATGGAACAATTAGTAAGAGTGCACATTCCGGCCACGGTGATGAGCGTGGGTTTTACGAACGATCAGTTTGTGGCCAGCGAAATCGCCCCGCCGGTACGCGTGCCCAAAACCGAATTCAGCTATTATGAATTCAGCAAAACCCGTTTCCGCATCCCGCAACTGCTGCGCGCGCCCAAAACGGAATTCAAGCGCGGTGATATCGGCGTGGAAGTCAAAACCGGTGAGACCAAGGAATACGGCTGGGAAGAGCCGATCGACGACAGCGAGCGCACCGATTTTGAAAACGACATCGATCTGGAGATGGAAAAAGCCGAGGACGCCACGGACATCGTTCTGCTGGGTTATGAAAAACGCGTGGCCACATTGTTGCGCAGCACCAGCAACCTGACACAGAACATCACCCTTTCCGGCACGTCGCAATTCAACGACTATACCAACTCGGATCCGGTGGGCGTTTTCCAGACGGGACGCAAAACCATCCACAAGGCCACGGGAAAGATGCCCAATCTTGCCCTGATTTCCTTCCCCGTGTTTGAAACCCTGCGCGAGCACCCCAAGGTGCGCGATCACTTTAAATACACCTCGTCCGCCTCGATTACGGCCGAAATGCTGGCCCGCTTTTTTGAGCTGGGCCGGGTGGTGGTGGCCGGCGCCCTGGAGGACACGGCCAAGGAAGGCCAGACGGAAAGCCTGGACTATGTGTGGGGCAAGGACATCATCATGGCTTACGTGGCTCCGCGTCCTGGCAAGTACCGTCCCAGCCTGGCTTACACCTTCTGGACGCCGGTTAAGGGTCAGCGCCGGGTGGTGGAAATGTACCGCGAGGAAAAGATCACCTCGGATATCCTGCGCGTGCATGAAAAGGACGGCGAAAAGCTGATCCATGCCAAGTGCGGTTATCTGATCAAGAACGCTATCGCGTAAGCGAATCCCGGGCCTGTTGCTTTGCTCCTTTCAGGCAGGGCCGGGATATTTTTTAACCCAAACCAAGGAGGAGAAATGAGACGACTCATATTTATAATGCTTATCCTGCTTTTCAGCGGCATGAGCATGGCGGCCAACACGGCCCCGTTAACGGACGCGCCCCTTACGGGCATGGTCTATGAAGCGCAAACGGCACTGCCGGATATGCGCCTTGCGGATAATACGCTCGCGGTCACGTTTACAGCGGAGTACCGAATCGATGAACAAATCTTGAACAATTTAACAGAAGCCACCCCCAACCAGGTTAACGGAAAGGCAAGCGTAAACAGAGTACAAAATTACGTTTTCACCGTTCCGCGCGCCGCCGGAGAATTGCAGAGCGCCGACCGCGCCTATATAAGAAAGATACCGAAGCCGCCGCTGGCCGCAATGCAATTTTACCGGCACTATTAACCGCAATATCAAACCGCCCCTCCGCGCGAGGGGCTTTAATAAGGAGTAAACAGCATGGCTGAAACAGTAAATGGAAAAAAGGCCCGGGTGACCATCCTGCATAACGGGGAATTGTATAAGCCCGGCAGTATAGTCAAGGATTTAAAGGAAGCCGAGGCCCGGGTGCTGATGAAATCGGGGGCGCTGGTTTCGGCGGCCGGCCGAAAGGCAAATACCCCGAAAAAAGACGGGGATAAGTAACCCATGAGCCTTACCGACGCCACGTATATAAAAGGGCTGGCGCCCTGGATGAACAGCGTTCCGGATGGCGATTTTGCCGAGCATATCGTCGACGCCGAGTTGCGCCTGCGCGACTGGGTGGGCGACAGTGAATATGACGGCGCGGCCAGCGACGGCACGACGACCAATCGCGGTAAAAAACTGAAGCTGGCGGAAAGCTACCTGACCATCGCCAGCATGCTGCCAGGGCTGAATATGGTTTACGGCGACGCCGGTCTGGCCCTGCAAACAACGCAGATGGAAGGCAACGTCAGTTATATGACGCCGCGCCAGGTACAGGAGACGGTACGGCAATATGTGCGGAAGGCGGAGGACAAAGCCAGCGCCTACATCTCCGCCGGAGGCACGGTGCTACGGGCGGAAGCGGACGAAAACGATCCGGAAAGGTATTTGTAATGAAAGCGGATTTTGAATTCAGCCTGGAGGATTTCCGCAAAATCCCCCGTCGTCTGGCGGAAAGAGCGGAACGCGGCATTAAGCGCCTGGCGCAACGCATACTGAATGAATCGCATAAGCGGGTGCCCAAGGTTACGGAAAACCTGTACAACAGCGGCACGGTTAACGTGCAGGGCGGCGGATTGGATACGGAAGCAACGGTGCGCTACACGGCCCGTTACGCTGCTTTTGTGGAGAGGGGCACGGGTCTGTTCGGCCCTTACAAAAAACGGATTTATCCGACGGAAAAACAGGCTCTTTTCTGGCCCGGGGCGGCGCACCCGGTAAAAAGTATCGCCGGGCAAAAACCGCAGCCCTATCTGAAACCGGCCTTTGACGAAAGCGTGCCCCTGCTGGCGGATTATGTATTCGGAGAACGGTGATGCGTGCTTTTATTGATGTGATCTATGATCTGTTGAACGGGGAAAAAAAGGCGGGCGGTAAACTGGAGCAGGTCAAAAGCCTGGTCAAGGATCCCACCTGGCAACCCGCGGCGGATGACTATCCCATTGTGGTGATTAAGCTGCCCAAGGATCGTCTGCTGGTCAGCCGCACGGAAGGCTATAAGATGTGGGAAGTGATGGCCGGCATCTACGTAGCGGAAAAGTACAGCGCGCGCAACCGGGATTATGAAACGGCGGAGGCTTTGGTGGAAACGATCGCCCAGGGCGTTATCGATACGCTGCTGGCCGACCCGGCCCTGGTAACGGCTGCCTATCCCCAGGGCTTTAGCAGCCGGGACGAGGCCACGGGCTTTAGCGATATCGAAACGGGGCCGGATGTGATTAACGGCGTAAGCGTTGCCGTAAGCCGCCTGCCCTTTAAAACGGAAACCCTGCAACGCTTCGGCGCGGCGGGCAGCTAAGGAGGAACAATGGAAAAGGAAAAACAGGTGTATTGTAAACTGGCGGAAAATCTGAATTACGGCACGGCCATCCGCAAGGGAGCATCGGGAAAACATTATATCCTGACCACCCATGGCTGGCGGGAAATGCCGGAGAGCGACGCGCGCAGTTTGCAGGATAAAAACAGCGATCAGTATGAACCCCATCTGATCATCAGTAGGACGAAAAAATAAGGCAAGGAGGCGGTAATGGCATTATCGGAAGTATTGCGCATCGGCGCGGGACAAATAGAAGTAGACACTTATGGCGGCTCTTTCGGCACGCCGTTCGACATGGGTAAAACCAGCGAAGACGGCATTGCCATTGAGTATAGCGTTGACCTGAAAAAGGTGCCCAGCGCGCAGGATATCACCATCGAGGAAATCTTTATGATTGCCGAGGAGATGACCTGGAAATTTGCGCTAAAGGCCCACAAAATGGAAAACCTGGCTTACAGTTTCGGGCATCCGACCAGCGATGTGGTCGATAACAGCACGGCCAGCCCTAAAAACAAGGAACTGGTGTTCGGCGGGCGGCGGACGTTTACGCCCATGGCCATCCGCTTTAAAACGCTGCAACCGGATTCCACCACCCTGTATGATATCCTGTATCTGTACCGGGCGGTGTTTATCGCAGCTTACAACCAGACCTTTACCATTAAGAACGAGCGCTATATCCCCATCGAGCTGCACGCCCTGGGCGACAGCGCCAACAGCGGTAAACTGGGCAAGTTCCAGAGCGAATACGTGTAAGCCAAACCTGAAAGGAGAATGACATGGAAGAAGGCAAGGAATTCCGCATCGGCGGGAAGAAATATCGCACCCAGGAACTGACCATTGAGCAGGATGAACTGCTGATGGATGTGCTGAAGGATGTGCTGAAGGATATTAACCTGGACAAAATGATAGATACGGATGTGACGGTAATCTTCCGGGCCATCGCCCAAAAGCGGCTATTGCGCCGGGCGCTGAGCATTATTCTGATACCGGTTAATTCCGAATTCAGCGCCAAGAAGCTGAAAGAGGTGGAGCATGATATGGCCAAATGTTCCAACAGCATCGCGCTGGAGGCGCTTAAGGATTTTTTGCAACTAAACGCCGGGTGGGTCGATTTGTTGATAGACACTTTCCCGCAACTTCCGGAGGTGGGCAAAGAGATGGCCAAACTGGCGCCGGAGACGAGCGATACAGCCGAACCCAACTGATCTATCTGCTATGCAACGGTGATATCGGCCGCCGCCATGAGGCGCGAAAAATGCCCCTGATGGAAGCGGTAATGTGGCTGGCCTGTCGCTTTGAGGAAGAAGAACGTCACGACCGGTTCCAGGCGGCGGTGCACGGCGCGGAGATGAAGAAAAGTAAAGGCGGCCATCCGCCAAAAAAGGCCGGGCTCAGGGATATGATGGGCATGCTGCAGAACGCCAGCCGGGGTCAAACGGGCATTGGCGTGGAGCGGGTGAAAGTGAGTCCGGAGGAACTGGCCCGGAGACGACAAATGAACAATGACAAATGAACAATGACCCGCCTGAGGCGGGGGCAGGCAAATGACAAAGGAGGTCTGATGGATCTGGATAATATTTTTAAGTATCACCCGCCCAAGGGCGACCAGCCCGAACGGTATGAGAAGATACGCGCGGCGGCAAAAGAGTTTGCCGAAGTGATTAACGCCTGTTGTCCGGACAGCGCGGACAAAACGGCAGCCATTCGCAAATTGCGTGAAGCGGTTATGACGGCCAATGCCAGCATAGCCCTTAACGAGTAACAGGACCGGAAATCCTGAAAAGCGATGAAGCACGGGGAGCGTAACGAGCCGTGTGGAGCAAGATGACAACGGGGAACAGCGTGGGTACGACACGGCTGTTCCATTTTATCAGACTTAAAAAGGAGGCCTTATGTTTTTGGGCATACGATATAATGTTTGGCATGGCATATTGGTTCAGCCGGTTGTGGCTGTTGTTTTTGTTCTTGTTTGGTATCCCCTGAGCGGCTATGTGCCCGCGCCCTGGTTGTTTTTACTGGCCTGGGTTTTAGGCATGTTTGTGGCGCATCATCTGCAATCGTGGAACGAGGCGCGCCAGGCGATTGATCCGAAAGTGGAAGCCAGATACGGCAGTTATCCGGGTTTTCAGGATAACAGCCGGGATGACTGGCGCTGGTTTTGGCGCGGCATCCTGGTAAGCTGGGTTCTTCCCATCCTCATCATTATACAGTGGGGATAGAACATGACCGTAGGTGAGTTGGTAGCCCGGTTGCGGATAAAGGGCGGCGAAGAGTTTGTCCGTAAATTCAAAAGTATAAGCGACCGGTCAAAAAAAGCGGTTGACAACCTGAAAAAAAGCTGGTTGGGGCTTTCGGTAAAAATCACCGGCGCATCTTATGCCGTTGACCGGTTTGTTTCTTCTTACGCCAATTTCGATAACAGCATCCGGGAAATAGGCACATTGCTGGACAATGTAACCGAGCGTTCCATTGTGCGCATGGGACGCCAGGTGAAAAAAATGGCTATCGAGTACGGCCAGTCGCTGGTGTCCATGGCCAAGGCCCGTTATGATATTATCAGCGCCGGGTTCAAGAGGATGGCCGGATCGATGAAGGTGCTGGCGGCCTCGGCCAAGCTGGCCATCGGCGGCGTCTCCACCGTGGCGCAAACCGCCCTTTCGCTCACCAAAACACTTAACTCCTTCCGCCTGGGCGCGGATAAAGCCGGTATGGCGGCGGACATTATGTTCACCACCGTGCGGTTGGGACAAACCACCATTGATCAACTTGTAGGGGTGCTGGGCAACGTGACCGCCATCGCCCATAAGGCCCGCCTGGGCCTGCTCGGCCTGGGCGCGTCCATGGCCGTATTGACCGCGGGCGGACTGTCCACGGAAACCTCGGCCATATCCCTGCGCGGGGCATTGCTGGCGATCAGCGCCCCCTCCGAGAGCGCGGCCAAGGCCATGCGCGAGGCCGGAATTGAAGTGCGCTATCTGAACGACGGCACCCTGGACATTGTGGAAACCATGCGCCAGTTCCAGGGCATTGATCTGAAAACCCTGAGCAAGTTTATCCCCGACGTGCGGGCGGCCAATGCCGTGGCTATTATGTCCGACAATGTGGATAAGCTGGCGGAAGCGATCCGGGAGATGCGCAACTCATCCGGGGCGGCCGACCGGGCATTCCAGAAGATGGCCAAGGGCGCCAAGTTCCGCATCGATCAGATCAAGACCAAGTTTAGTGCCGCTTTTACGGAGATTGGTAAAGGGCTGCTACCTTTATATGAAGTTGCCTTAGCCTTTTTAGAGGTGTTTGCAGATCTGCCCGAAACATTAAAGGTGGTCGTAGTTAATGTTGCCGCGTTGACCGTAGCTTTTACCGCCCTAAGAACCATACTTATAGCCGTGGGCATAGCCACCGGGCCGATCGGCTGGATCGTTGCCGGAGCAACAATTCTTGCCGGAGTTCTGGGGGTAATGAGTTCGGAAACAGATAAAGCCGCGGAGTCCATGGATAAACTGTCCGACGCCAATGAACGCATGGCGCGCTCCCTGAAAAAGATAGGCGAGGAAACAAAAAAAGAAGCCGTAGGGATGACCATTGAAGAGCTGCAGGCCAAGCAAAAGGCCATTATTGACATAATAGATAAACAAGCGCGCATTCAGGAAAATACAAGAGCGCGGATGAAAAATGCCGCTACGGATAACAGTAAAAAGTTTTATGAAAAAGCCATCCAGGCCGGGGAAAATTATATAGCATTAAAGCGCCGGGAATTAAGCGAAATCACGCAAATACTTAATGACCGTAAACAGCGGCTAAAAAAAGAACAGGAAGAAGAGACCGGACAGGAGCAGGAATTTCTTAACCGGCAAAAGGAATTGCAGTTCCAGTTCGGGGAAATTTCCCTGCGGGAATACACGGATTATCTGCGCTCCCGGCTGTCCGCGCTGGACAAACACAGCACGGAATATCTGGATATCTATTATGAGATTAAGCGGCTGGAGAAAGAGGCGGATGACGCGGCCCTGCGGGATAAGGAAGAGTCGGAAAGCCGCCGTCTGCAATTGGAGCGCGCCTGGATGGCCCAGCGCTTTTCCCTGGGGAAGATCGGCAGCGATCAGTATCTGAACTTTTTAAGGGAGCGGCTGTCGCAGACGGAAAGATTCTCCGCCGAGTACCTGGCATTGTGGGGAGAAATACAGCGCATTGAGCAAAGCCGGACAAAACAGCATTTGGATAACCTGCGCAATATGTACCGGCAAACAGCCGGTGAAATCCGGGGCGCGGTAGGCAATATACTGGGAGCCATGCTTAATGATATCCGGGATAAAACGCAGGGCATGCGTAACTTCTGGAAAACATTGTTGGTGGAGATACTGGATTATATCGAGCGAAAATTCGTGCTGGCCAAGCTCAACAGCCTGATTGAGGCGGCGCTGACGGGCGGTGCATCCCTGGCCAAGGATATTCCCCTATTGGCCACGGCGGCCGGGGCGCTGGAAGCGGCCAAGGCGTTTATTTCCAGCTATGCCGAGGGGGGCGTGGTAACCCGTCCTACCCTGGCGTTGTTGGGCGACCGGGTGATAGCCGGCCGGGTAGAGCCAGAGATCGTGGCCCCACAACAGAAGTTTGAACAGTTTGCCAGCCGGTTGCTGGGCACGGGCGCGACCGAGGGGTCAACCCGACGGACGGAAGTGATTGTGAACCAGAATTTCAACACGCCGCTACAGGATAAGCGCATGGCGCAGAAAATGACGGATGAGGTTTTGCGGCCGCAGATGACGCGGGCGCTGAAACGGGGCGGCCGGTTCATTAACAGGGATCCTTTTACGGAGCGATAAAATGCGACGCATTAAACAGTATATTAACTGGTTTTTTTTGAGGACAATTTTAATTTTAACGTTGGTGTTCTATCCGGTTTTATTTCTGGCAATGTGCTTTTTACAGCCCTTAAAAAATTACTTTATTGAAGTTTGGGACAATATAACAAGTAATGTACCGGCTGCATTTATGAAGGATTATGTCAGATTATGGAAAAAAGCTCCAACAATAAAAAAGATACGACAGGAGGCGGAATGAAGCGTATTATAGTCATTTTAATGGTATTGGCAGGATTTGCCTGGGCCCAGCAGCATGATAATCATCTGGGATCGTCATCCGCGCCGACGGATTCCCTGCGGGACGGAACGACGACCATTACCGGCAGCGTGGTATGGTACCGCAATGCGGCACAAACGGACGGTTCGCTGACCCTGTCGGTGCATCTGACACAGGTGGCGGGCAGCTTTACCACGGTAACGCCCTACGTGCGTATTTTTACCAAACCCAACGACACCTCATCCTACTCGCAATGGTACGCGCTTACCGATATCACGGCCATCCCCTCGGACGCCAATGAAGCCGTGGTGTACTGTGTAAGCTGCGAAAGCTGGTGGACTTATAACTATGGTTACCAGGTTAAGTATGTGACCGGCGCCGGAACGGGAAACTGGCGCGTTGATGTGGAAAGTTGGGGTATGGCCAAGTAGCCAAAAAAACAAGGATAAGGAGCGATTATGGGGGAATTTGACGAGGCGATCCGAAAAGTGATGCTTCATGAAGGCGGTTATGTAAATGATCCGGACGATCCGGGCGGGGAAACCAAGTTCGGCATCTCTAAACGGCAGTATCCGGATTTGGATATCAGGGGGCTTACGCCGCAGGCGGCCAGGGAGATTTACTATCACGATTATTGGTATCCGCTAAAGGGCTTTGCCTTTGGCCAGGACTTTGCCATGATCCTATTGGACACGGCCGTGAATATCGGCGTAAAACGCACCATAAAAATGGCGCAAAAAATAGCAGGCGTTGAAGAGGATGGCATCCTGGGCCCGATAACTTTGAACGCCCTGCGCGATCTTCCGGAAGAGCGGCTTATACTGCGCTTTGTACTGGCGCGCATCCGCTTTTATATCAGTCTGGTTAAGCGCAAGCCCAAAATGAGAAAGTTTTTTTTCGGTTGGATATCGAGGACCATTGACTATTTATGAAAAGTTTTAGCGATCCGAATACAACCATCCAGCAGGAGCGCATTAAAAACGCGCAGTTTATCATCAAAGTTGAGCTGTTTCGTCAGCATGGCGGGGCTGTTACGTCCGTGGATACCACCGCCAAAACCGTTACTGTTTCCGGAGACGCCTCTTCTCTTTTTCCCGCTCCGTCCACGATGCTTGTTCCCCTGTTCGATTTTGACACATTATACGCTGTAAGCGCGGTTACATATGACAGCGGCGCCGATACCACGACGCTTACCCTTGGCAGTGCTCCGGACGCGGCCATGGTCGGATTGCATATTGCCCGGCGTTACATCGTCAGCTATGGCGACACGGAACGACTGATAGAGCTGTCTCCCATCCGCTTTACCACGGAGGGCGAAACACTTAACGAATTTCTGGCGGATGACGTGACACTGTTGTTTGATAACGGTGACGGCTTTTTCAGCAACCGCAACGGCAGCGGCATCTTTGACAACACCGATATTTTCTGGCTGCGCATTTTGAAAGGCTATAAGTATGCCAGCGATCGCGTTGTGTTCTATGGCGGCCTGGTGGATGGCGACAGCCTGATAGCCGATGGCGCG
Source organism: Calditrichia bacterium (assembly GCA_027006055.1). Taxonomy (GTDB): domain Bacteria; phylum Calditrichota; class Calditrichia; order Calditrichales; family J004; genus J004. Next base: position 32,253 of record JALTKX010000208.1, read on the forward strand.
GCCAAGACCTTTGAGCTGACGGCCTACGGCCACCTTAAGGAGCTGGAACGCTATCCCGGATATCTGCTAAGCGAACAGAACGGATCCTTTGTACGGATTAACGGCCTGACCATCGAGCGCCTTGAAGCGGGCGGTTCCGTGCGCGAGGGCGTTAAACCGGTGAACTATACGGCCTTTGCCGCCTCGCGTCTTTCCGGGGTGACGATCCAACAGGTGAGCAATGACCTTAGCGCCGGTCTTAAGGTACTGGAGTTTCGCTATCCGAATTATTTCCGCTTTGACCGGGGGGCGTGGGTGACGATATCCTCCACATCGGATGTTGACGCGGACGGCAATCAGAAACTGTACGCCAGGGGGGGCAGCGGCAACAGCAAGTATATTCTGTGTAATTTCGGCAGCAGTTCGGGGCTTAATGAATTTCCTACCCGGGACACGTTAATTTTCCTGCATATTGACGGACTATTATCCAAACAGCTAAAGGCCCGCGGCGAGATGCTTTTGCGCTTTGACGACGGCGACGAGCTGGCCATCTCGCCCTGGTTCCAGCGGGCCCTGGTATATGACGCCGGTGCGGGCACCTATACGGATGCGGCGGACAAACTGGCCTCTCCGGGAGAGGATGCCCTGACCATACTGGCGGCCACGGCCGACCGGTTGATCATTGTCAGTCCTAACCGTTTTTGGGGCATGGAGCTTTTTTTTGAAACGCCTTATGCCAGTGATCCGGGAATAGAAATCCGCTACAGCGTAGGTGGAGAAACCTTTTCGGCGGCGATGACGTCCGGGAACAACGGCCTGAGCGACGGCACGTCCGGGTTTACGCAGGACGGCCTGATCACCTGGAACACGGCGGACGGCTGGCGGGATAATGTACTGATTGTGTCGACCTCGGAGGAGTATCACGGTTTTATGATTGAGATCCGGCGCACGGGTGGCAGCGGCGGTTGCGTGCTGGACGAGTTAAGGCATACCCTGCGTGCGCGGGGCAAGGACGGCGATTTCCTGCGTCTGCGCCTGAATCCGGAGAATCTGCAGCGGGAAACGACGGACGACGCGGTGATCGTGCGCAAGGACGATTCCGGGAATTATATTGCCGCCACCTGGTATCAGAATGTTGCATTAACCTATATAATGAACCTGATGCTGAGCGCGGCACAGTACAGCGCGGCCAAGCAGGATATCGATGCCATGAAACTAACCGGCAATACGGCAAAAATCAGCGTTTACGGACGGGCGCCCCGGTATAATTACGGTAAGAAACCCACGGCATTGGCTTGGGATAGTCCGTATCTATATATCGGCGTGCAGAATGAGCTTTGGCGGGTTAAGGAAGACGGCGCTTTTGAACACCTGGCCACTTTCCGGCCCACGGGCGTCGCGACCATCGATTATCAGGAGATTATACGCATTACCGTAAGCGGAAGCACCGTGTCGTGCTGGATGCGCGGGCGTTATGGGGATTATAATTACAATAAAACAGAGACAACTTTTGCCCTGTATATTTATGATACATCGACGGGAGCAATAACGGAGCAAAAGGATACGGTCACCAGTTGTGAGGTGTATTTCCGTGCAGGGCGGGCGTATGAGAACACAGTAACGTCCACCGGGTCCACAACTTACAATCACCGCCATATCGGTCAGTTAGGAGGTCTTAAACCGGGCTTTGAGGATTGCGGAGAGAATGTGATTATCCCCTTTGAACAGCTTATCACCACGCGCACGCGCTATGTGACGGATAATAATTTGTACAATATGCCATCTTTGACCGGTTCCAAAATAGAAAGCGTTGCCTTTACTTTTCCCTTTTCCGGGGGCACACCCGATAAGGATTATTTTAACAGCAAAATTGCTTTTTATGGTTTAGAAGGGCCGGAAGTAACCGACGTGGCTGATCCGGAAAATGACATTCCTAAAATAGGTATGCGCTTTTCCTTTAACCAACAGGGGGTACTGCTGCATGATACGGCCACAGGCAGTCTTTATTACTTTACAAACAGCGATGACGGTATATCTTACTGGAGCCTTAAGCAGATGGGAGGGTCCGGTAACCTGGTGAATTGCCGGGTGTTCCGCAGTAATCATCTGCCCGCCTGTGGAGACCTGGGAAACGGCTACCTGTTTTTGGGCGCAACCCATTGGGATGACCGGGCGGATAATCTTTCCAACAGCTATCTGAGTCGTTATAAACAGGATGGCAAGGCCGCGGATTGGACAAAGGCTTTTTATTATGATGGCGCTAATTATTCGGATATTACCTCTGTATTGAATAATGGCACTGCTGTTTTACAAATTGAAGGCTCGCGCGCCTTTTATATAGCGTCCGAGCATAAGTTTGCCTCGCTGTATATTACTCTGACAAGCATAACATTATCGGCAACGGCCGTCCTGGAGTATTGGGATGGCTCGGCCTGGCAAAGCCTGACCATACAGGATGCCACAAGCAACCTGACCGCTAACGGACATATAACATTCATGCCTCCCGACGGTTGGGCGCCATCGGTATTCGACACGATGATGGGGGTGAGCAAGGACAGCACGGCGCGTTTTTGGATACGGCTGCGGCTTTCCAGTTACACTTCCGGCAGTTCCAATGTTAACCTGCTGTATAACGCCTGGTCTTTTATTTGGGACGCGGCACGGGACAACAGCGGCACCTACGATAGCTGCAGTCCGATTTGGATGTGCTATAATAGCAACGAGGATGCCCTGCACGGCTGCCTGTTTGACCGGGACGAAAACAGCCCTACCGGTTTTGAGTATCTTTATTTTGTTTACGACCTCTCCGGAGGACAGCTTTATGTAAGCCAGACGGGCGCGAATTTTACGTATAATCCGGCCCTGCAAATTAAGGATATGGTTTATAACAGCTACGATCAAAAGGTTTATGCCGTGGCGGAGGATATACGTTACCGGGAGGAACCGGCCTTTCTGTTATCCGCCGTATTTAGCGGGGGAACCATTACGCTGACGCGGGAGAGTGAAATCGTGGCCGGGGAGTGGGGATCGTCCATTCCCCTGGCTTTGCGTGCCTCGGACGGGACGCTTTACGGCATTACTCGCGGAGACAAATATTATCTATGGCAATATGGCACAGCGTTTTATCCCCGGATTTTACTGGCGGATTTCAGTGATATGACATTCCGGGAGATCGGCGCGGAGGCGGCGCGGGTGCTATCCCAGGTGTTTACGGTGCGCAGCAACCGCAAAGCGCTGTTGTATGAACGCACCAATTATGACGGGGAGAAAAGCTTGTATGCTTACGCTCATATCGCCGACCTGAAACCGGTGCAACGCTATGCACATGTTTATGACGGCATTGAGGTGGATTGGGAAGATCCTTTTAGCGGTGACAGCGGCACGGAGAGTTACGGCACGTTTGGCTGGATGCGCAAGACGTTGAAAATATCCGGGAAGTTTATCCAAAGCAGATACCTGGCTGCGGCCGTGTCGGAGAAGTTCGGTAGTTATTTTTTGACGAAGCGGGAAATGGTTGAACTGGAAAGTACGGCGCTGATCCAGGCGGAAGAGCGGGACCGGATAAAACTGATTGTCAGCAGCGGGCAGTATGATATTGACCGCAGTACGCGTTGGATTTTGACGGATATCGAATTTGATCCGGAGACGCTGGTAATGAAATTGAAGGGAGTCAATTAGTGGCACATTGGAACAGTGATCAGGTTGTAGGCGGAATAGAAGAACCGCGCTTTTTAATTGTGGGACCGGAATTAAGCCCGAACATATCTTTTGAGGATGACTTAACCGGCGTCTCCGGCAGTTCCGGGACACCGGCGCCGTATAGCCAGTTATTTGATACATCAACGCCCTTCATGGATTATGTGCTTAAGATAGAGGACGGTGACAGTGCATCACAACAATATGCCGAAATAACCATTGAAACAGGGGAATCCATTGCCGAGAAGCGCTTTATTGTATTTGCCTATATCCGCAATGACGCGGACAGCGGGGATCAGGCCGTGTGGTGTACATTCCAGGGGATTACCGGTACGCATGAAAAACAATATATGGTGGACAGTACCTGGCGGCGTACCATCGTGCATGAGATTGTTGTTCCGGCCGGCGAGACGGGCACGCAATTGGTTTACCGCATCTATCCCTTTGGCAAATCGGAGGGGGATGCCGGTACAGGCGCGGTTCGCATAGACAATTTTCGATGCCGGAAGGTTTTGGCGGAGTATACTCTGCCTATACCTGATAGAAAAAAACAGACGGAATTTTTTCGTCTGTTAAAACAGGCAGAGCATGAATTGATTGATGGAACCCTGAAAACATATAAAAAGGGTTTTCGTTATTATTACGAATCCGGGTATGATAAATTGTCTGCGGCAAACGAATATGTACGGGCTGTTTTGGCCCGCACGGACGATGAAATACTCTTTTTCCCGCATAAAGACGCCTCCAGTTGTTACCTGGTAAAATGGGCGGACGATCTGGAAAGACGTTGGGCTTTCGGTACGGCCGCTTTGGGACATGAAGCAGATGTGCAGCTTATCGGTCAGGAGGTTGTGCATGATATTACCGGTGAGATTATCGATGAACTTAATACTTACAATTATGAAGAAGATGTGTATACCGGTGGCGGTGGAGCCACAATATAAACAAGGAGGTTATATGACTCGGATTATAATGTTATTATTTATATGTTTGTCCCTGGCGTGGGCCCAGACAAGCACAACATTTACCCTGCCCCTGCGCTCCAAAACCACGGGGCAACTGGTGCCGGGCAAGGATGTAGACCTCTACCAAAGCGGGGTAAAAAAGTATGACCTGACGGAGACGAGTCCGGGTGTTTATAGTAATAGCGCGGTGGCAACGGGGAAATATGACGTGTATGTCAACGGCAGCCCGCTTTCCGGCTGGCAAGGGGTGTGGCACGGTTCGGATAAGTTGACGAGTATGGAGGGGCATGCAAACAGCAGCGGACAAATAGGTACGAGCGGAATACAAGATGGCGTGATTACCCTGGATAAACTCAGCTCAACCGTCCGGGCACAGTTAAACGGCAGTGGTCCGGTAAGGCCTCCGGATGATAAAACGGTTGAATATAAAATATCTGGTACTGACACCACTGTTGGGATAAAAAACGAGTGGGACGGGAAAGTACGCATAGTTGATTATGTTAAAGGCGATGGCGTAACCGATGACACACAAGGTTTAAGAAATGCCTTAAAGAAAATGAGTATAAACGCGGAATTGGTAGGGGATAAAATAACCTGCCTTGTTTCGGACACTTTATTCATAAAATATTCCGGGCTTTATCGTTTTAATGGCTTAAAAATTGTAGTGGACACATCAAAGTTTTTCCCGGATAATAATGATTTAAGCAATGTAATTACGATTGATGCCAACACAGACAATGTTACGTTGTCAGGGCTTGAAATAGATGGGAAATATGGCACTAAACGTGGTATCTATGTAAAGGGCAATAATGACAATATATTCATAGAGCATTGTACTTTGAGTGGAACAGGACAGGCAATCCGTTTTAATGGAGGAAGTAATCTTAATGTTTTATATAATACGATCAGTGATAACACAACCTTTAGCCTTGGCGCTTATTTTTTAACGGACGAAAGCGGCATTGACGGCGTAAACGTAATTGGGAATGTGATCGAATCCGCGCAGCCGATCTATTGTGGATCATTGGGGAATACCAACAACGCACGTAATGGGATTATCGAGGGCAATAAAATCAAATTTCCTGCTCCGTTAGTAGGGCTGGTCAACACAGAAGGAATAACCTGGACAGCTAACGGTCGCGTTACAATACGCTCTAACTGGGTTGGAGACTCTCTTATATCTACGTCCGGTTTTAACCTTGGTATAAGCGTCCAGGGTGATACCATGGGCCGGGGAGAGATAACAGTTGATGATAACAAGGTTTATTGGTCTCGAACGACACACCTGGAATTATATGACGCAACAAAAAGCAAAGTAACTAAAAATATTTTTTCTTCTGATAGCGCTAATATGGTTGTGCGCAATCCTGTTGATATGCTGGTATCAGGTAATACTTTTAGAGCCTCTCAGGTTAAACGAGTAGATTCTACGCCTACCGTGCGTCACGTTAATATAATTGGCTCTAAAAATCCTACGGGATTTAAGGTGAATCGTCCGATCGGGAAAATAAGAATTGTAAACAATTCTTTTTATGGGGGAGAGACTGCCGTACATGTTACTCCTGACACCTTATTATCTTCTATTATTATCTCCAACAATGATGCGGAATATATTGAGAGTTTTTTTCTGACTGCCGGTACGGGCAGGCAGTTTGACAACATAAACATTTCCGGGAATATAATAAAAAACCTTAAAAACACCATTTTCAAGACAGCCAATGGCGTTAAGTGGTTTACATTTGTCACAAATCAAGTTGAGTTTGATACGAGCGGGGTAGTTTCAACACCTTCTACCGCTGCCTTTGATTTTGCCGGTTTTAATCGTGCAATAATTGGTAATAATATTATCGATGGCGGTGGCAAGGACAGACTTTTTAAATCTACCGGTAGCATTAATTATGGTACTATTACTTCTAATGTTTTTGAAAATTTTGGTTCTCGCGGATTAAGTGATGTTACAGGTGCTGTTGATACTTCCAACAATATCTGGACTTATGATCTTCCCGTACAAACCAATATTGTTGGCTGGTGGGTATCGAACGATCTGAATAAGATCAATGGTGATTCTGTGATAACGTGGCCATCCCGTTTAGTCGTTAATCCGGCATACACTTATGTTGATAGCACGAATACGCGGCCTATCTATAAAACCAATGTTTTGAATGGTTTTCCTGCCGTTCATTTTGACGGTATTAATGATATTTTAACGACAAAAACATCTATGTTTCATCAAACGACCCCAAAAACGGTGTTTGTTGTTATGAAAAACCAAGGAACAACAACGCAAGGTATAGTAGGAAATATGCGTCGTGGCGAGTCGGGTAATATACCATGGGGCCAAGGGCTTGAATTGCGTGCAACTGATACGCTTACAGTTGTTTCAACGGCGAACGGAGGATCTCCCGGATTTTCGATTAAAACAGAGGTGACTGCTGACCCAATGCTAATTTCTGCCGTATTAAAAAATGCCGGAACTATATTAAGAGCTAATGGAGCACAGGTCGGGTCAAACACTACTGACAACTTGCAAGCATCATATAGTTATACAACAATAGGTGGTTCCGATCACAATGCTAAAGTTACTCCAGACCCAGGTAAATATTTTTCCGGGGATATACTTGAGATTGTTGTGTACAATGTTGAGCTAACAACACAGCAGATTTCTGACACGGAAAAGTACTTTAACGACAAGTATAAAATCTATTAGGAGGGCTTATGCGCATTCTGATATTTATTTTGATGATCGTTTTTTTAACTTCCGCGCAATCGATTTCGTCTCATACGGTATTACTGTTACGTGCGGATCGTGGGATTGTAAAAGATGCTTCAAATAATGTTCAAGAGTGGCATGATCAATCCAAAAACGGAAACTATGTCCGACAGACAACGAGTGGTTATCGCCCAACTTTTCAAAATAATTCTTTACTGTTTGATGGTAGTGATGATTATTTAATGCATTGGGATAATGTTAATAATCTATTTGGCAACTTCGGAACATCTGATTTTACAATCAGTGTTCGTTTTAGGCATACAGCAGCTAATACTTATGATCAACTTGTGAGTAAGGGTGCGCAGTTGGCCGGGTATTATGTTTTTGGTTTTTGGTCTAATGGCTCAAATATTTCTTTTGGTACCAATAGCACATATTTAACGACTTCAACTCTTATAAATACAACGGATTATTACACTGTAACGGTTGTTCGCTCCGGTGATGCAGGTCTTCTTTATATAGATGGTGACCTGGTATTTACAGACGCATCATATTTTACCGGGCAGAATATTAATAATACAAACCGTCGCTTTGTTGTTGGCGCCCGTGACGATGGCGCATCCCATCATTTTACCGGATTTATTACGGATGTAAGGGTTGACACGATTGCGGTAAATGGTGGAGTTATAAAGTCATATGTAGGCTGGCTTAAACAAGGTCGACCAAAAAGATTAAAGTTTGCTGGGTACTCAAAGTTTTAATTACTATAATATTATTATAGTGTGTATATTATTTTGATTGGCTTTTATTATTGTGATTTTTTAACCAAATTATCGCGCGCGCTTTTAGTTTGACCATCCAGGTCTCGGAGACCTGGATGGTTGTTGGGACGCATTGACTTAAAAAGTCGCACGGCCGTGCGTCTTTATGAACCTTTCAGCATTTGCACCGCCTGACGCCGCTCGGTTCCGGTATGGCTGGTATCAACTTTTCGAACGGGAGACTGGCAGATAGCCTAGCTCTCACATTCAGCCATAAAATGAGCAACAGCTTTCCGCCGTATCCCCCGCTTTGCGGTAAAGGCGGAAAAACCGCCGCCGCTATTTTACCAAAAGTATCTTCTCCGAAGAAACATTCTCCCCGGCGCGAATGCGATATATAAACAGACCCGAACTTACCTGCCGGCCCTGATCATTGCGGCCCCGCCATTGCCGCGCATGCCAACCCGCGCCCAGCTCACCGTCAAACAGGGTTTTTATCTTACGCCCGGCCACGGTATATATCTCTATGGTGACCGGCATGGCTTCCGGCAGGCCAAAGCGGATGGTCACTAAGGGATTGAAGGGATTGGGATAGGCTTTCTCCAGCACAAAGGTCGCCGGAATTTCCCCGCCCGGACGAAAGTCTCCGCTTTGAACCTCTATGCTTTTCGAATAGTTCAGGCGACCGGCGTAGTCCACGTCCGCAAGACGGTAGCGGTAGCTTGTATTGGGCGCGATATCACCGTCGCGAAAACGATAGCGTGTGGCCACGGATACCGAACCCCGGCCCCTTAACTCCCGCTGATCCTTATGATGGGCAATTTGCCGCCACTCCTGATCCGGGTCATCCTTGCGATAAAGAATAAAACCCTGATTTTCCGTTTCGCTCTCCGTCTTCCACTCCAGCACAATCGCCTGCCGTTCAAAGGCGGCCGTAAACGCCGCCAGCGCCACGGGCAGGGAGTTATCCGCCGCCCCGCCGATGCCAAACTGGGAAAAACCGTCGCTTATGTTGGTCCACTCCACCACCGTACCGCTGCCCGCGTAGTTGTTGCTGCCCACGGCCGACCAGGGGCTGCTGCTATCGGCTCTTTTTAACAGCACCAGCGTGGAATAGTCGGAAATGCCCCCCATGCCCGCCAGATCCAGGGAAAGGCTGTAGATGCCATCCGCCGTCCCGGACAGAGCGTTCACCGTCCAGTATCTTTCCGGGGAAACATTTACCACCCCCGAGGGCAGGCTGCCCACCGTCCCCGGATCGCCGGCCGTTTTGATCGTTTCCAGGGTAAGCTGGCCGCTGTTGGCCGTGGTAAAGTTTATGGAGGCGTCCGTGTTGGCAAAAGTGTAGGATTCCGTGGAACCGGCTATATAGGTATGGAAGGCCTCGCCGCGAATCACCACATCATCGATGGCGATATCGCCCAGCCAGTCGCTGCCGGTAATGCCCCGGAAACGTATCTGCTGGGTCGTACCCGTGCTGTAGGCAGAAAGATCGATGGTGGCCACCTTCCAGTCGTTGCCATCCACGCTTTGCTGCCCGGAAAGCAGCAGCACATCCTTGTTCCAGACGCCGTTATCATACACATCCACATGCAGATCGCCCATATTGGCGCCGTACATATTGTACCAAAACTCCATGTGCGCGTTATTCAGCGCGCTAAAATCAAACAAGGGCGAAAGCAGGGTAAAAAGCTTGCCGGGATAGTTGGGGCTGCTGGCCTCGGTATACAGATAATTTCCCGAACCGGAGGTATGATCGGCATTAGGCCCGGTATTGCTGGAAGGCGTCGTGCCGGAATTTACACTCCAGTCGGCGTCGTCATCGGTGGCGTTGCTCCAGTCGTTGCCGCTGCCGATGGTTGTAAAGCCGTCAAAATTTTCGCTGAAGGGAAAAGAAGTAACCTTGGTGGCCGTTTCGGTGGTGAACGACCAGATGGTGTTGCACCCGCCGGCAGTACCCTGATTGTTACGCGGCACCACCTGAATATAGTAGGTGGTATTGGATTGCAGGGAGGGGCCATAGCTGTTCGTCGGCACATTGGTGCCGTTTTCGATATTGGTCGGCGTGGTTACGCCGCCGCCATCGGTGCCAAAATATAGATCATAGCTGGTGGCGTCATAAACCCTTTCCCATTCGATGGTGGTGGTCAGCGGCACATCGACGGCGCCGTCGGCGGGAGTGATCAGGTCCGCGGAACAACTGGCCGGCACGGCGCTGTATTCATCAATACCGCTGATAATGACGGAAAAAGCCTGCGATCCGCCGCTCAGCGTGCCGGCATGGTTCACCGTCAGCGTATAGCTGCCCGCCGCCGGATCGGCAATATAAACCTGCTCCACGTTGTCCACGCTGTTTTTACCGCTATTGGTGGCCGCGGCGTTGGGATTGGCCACATCCAGCTTCCAGGGATAGTAACTTGTGCCGTTGCGGCTCAGGGTTACATCCAAATCATTAACCAGCATTGCATCCGTGGGGTCCAGGGCGTCGGCCACGGGAGTTCCCGGCAGGTCCGTCCACACCACGGTTACCTTAAGCGGACTGTTGCCCGAGGCGGTCAGCGTTCGGCTGTAACTTCCGCCATTGCTAAGGGTCAGTTCATCGATAACATTTTGCTTGCCGTCATCGCTGATCAGTTGCGCCGCCTCGCCGGTATTGAGCAGCCCCCAGCCATACTTATAGTCGGGGCCGGGATAGGCGCCCGCCTCATCCGCGGTATGAATGACCAGCGCCTTTAAGGTTGCCGAGCGCATGGAAGCGCCCGAATGCGTATCGCGGTAATGCTGTTGCAACAGGGCCATGGAGCCGGCGGCATTGGGCGAGGCCATGGAGGTGCCACTTTTGGTGGTATAGGAGGTGTTGCCCGCGTTATCCGTGGAGTAGAGGGCGTCGCCATTGGCCGAAAGGTCGGGCTTGATGCGTCCGTCATCGCTGGGGCCCCAGGAGCTGAAGCTGGTAACGGCAACGCTGGAGGCATCCACATAGTTGAGCACATCGCCGACGGCGGCAATGGTAAGGGTATTCTTGGCCAGGCCCGCCCCGCGGATGGTATCAAAACCACCGTTATCATAGTTGTCGTCGTAATGGGTATCCGTGTAGGAGCCGCTGCCGTTATGACTGTGAGCCGTACCGGCGGCGGGCGCGGTATCGTTGCGGTCGTTACCGGCGGATTTTACGATGAGATAGTAAGGAGCATCCCAGGCGATCTGGTCCCAATCCTGGGATTGCGTGTCATAGAACCCGAAATAGAAGGACTCATTCTGATCAACATTCACATCGCCGTACCAGTGCCAGCTTCCGCCGCTGTCCTGATACCAGCCGGTAATATATCCGTAACTATGGTTGGATATCTCCATGCCCGCCGCGGCCTCCGTGGCCATCTCGGCGTTGTCGCTGTTCCAGTCAAAAGCCCTTAGTGTCGCCTCCCAGGCCATGCCCTTGGCGGCGGCGTCCACACCGGCGGCTATCATCGTACCGGCCACATGGGTAGAGTGGCTGCTGGTGGAAGAGGGCGTATCACCCTGGGTAACCCGGCCGCCAAACTCCTGGTGGCTGGTCAGCACCGCGCCTCCGTCCCATTCGCCAAGGGCGTTGTAGCCGTTACCCGTAAGGGAAAAACCCAGACCGCCGCCCGGCCACACCTT
>JALTKX010000209.1 GCA_027006055.1 Calditrichia bacterium
GCCCAGCCCCCTGCTTAAGCGGTAACCCTCATTTTTAATTTCAACCTGGCTGTATTTTTCAAAAATAGAGTCCTGGTATTTTTCCGGTATTTTAAGTCCGTCATCCACCACGCTGACTGTTATAAATAGATCATCAAAGGCACTGCTTATTGTTACGCTGCCATCCGGGGCAACATTGGTTAAGGCAAAATTAAAAATATTATCAAAAACCCTTTCGATAACCGATCCATCTACCTTGCAACGGGGAATACCGGGGTTTAAAGACAAGTTGATTTTCTTTTTTGAGTGTTCGGGATAATCGGTAAAGGTTTGTATGGTGCGCTCAATCAGGTTGTTTATGATATGCAATTCATAGTTCAGCTTAAAGGTACCATCCTCAATTTTTGAAATATCGATAAGGTTTGATACCATCCTTAACAAACCCTTGGTACTTCTGTCTATACGGTCTACATATTTTTTAATAGCCGGGCTTACGTTATCATTCAGTCCCATACCCATCATCTGTAAATTACCCTGTATAACAAAAATGGGGTTTTTCATGTCATGAACGATGAGGTGGGCCAACTCTTCCTTAAATTGATCCATACGTTGCAAGGCCCGGTTACTCTCTTGCAGTTCATCGTGATATTTCTTTACGCGCAACAAGGATTTTACGCGGGTCAGAAGTTCAACATTTTCAAAAGGTTTGGAAATAAAATCATCCGCTCCGGCCTCCAGAGCGCGGATTTTATCCTTCAACTCCTTCAGGGCGGTAATCATGACAATGGGAATAAAACGGGTCGCCGGATTCTTTTTTACCTTTTCACAAACTTCAAAACCGCTCATCCTTGGCAGCATGATATCCAAAAGAATTATATCCGGCATCTCCCGGACTATCAATTCCAGAGCCGTTTCTCCATCTCCGGCGGTTAACAATTGGTAGTTTTGGGGTTTTAAAAAATAGGTTACCAGATCCAGATTTTCTTTATTGTCGTCAACTATAAGTACTTTGGGTCGTGCTTTCCCCGCAGTCATTCGCACCTTCTTCCGCAATGAATGTAATTAATAAATGAGACTATGCGTACGTCAGACGATTAATCTCTTTTCTTAGTTTATTCATAGTTTCGGAATGAATTTGCGAAATTCGAGATTCGGACACATTTAAAATTTTCCCGATCTCCTTGAAGGTGAGCTTCTCGTAGTAATACAGCGTAATGGCCAGGCGGGTTTTCTCCGGTAACTTTTTGATGGCTTTTAATAAGATATGTTTCATTTCATCATCCTCGATATTATCACTGGCGCTCATGTAATCGGTATCTTCGATCACATCATACAGATTTTGCTTATTGGAATCATCAATCGGCTTATCCAGGGAATACATATTAACCGCATTGATATCTTTCTTCCAATTATGAAGGTCCTTCACTTCAATGCCCAGACCATTGGCCATATCCGCTTCCGTATAAATCCCCGAGAACTTCTGATCCATCTCCACTGCTTTCTCCTTCATGGTATTCAACTTGGCCCGCAGTGAACGCGGTACCCAATCCAGTTTCCGCAATTCGTCAATAATCGAACCTTTGATACGGGGGATGGCATATGTTTCAAACTTTATTCCATAGGCCGGGTCAAAACGCTCTATCGCCTCGCATAAACCGAGAATGCCGATTTGATGCAAATCCGCTTCTTCGATCGCTTGGGGAAAGTTTTTGATCATCTTTCTTACAACATACTTAACAAGGCCTGTATAGCGGAGAATGATTTGCTGGCGGTAAACCTGACTGCTGTTTACTTTATACTCATGCCACATGGAATCGGTAGCTTGTTGCATATTTTGCCCCCTGTAATGGTGATATTTTCTCCCTCTAATTGCAGTTATTGTGCCAAATAATTCACACGACAGGCATATTTACATGTAAATATATATAAATTATATACTTAGACATATTTTACCCAATTTAAGTTTTCCACAAATAAAATTGGTTATCCACAAAATGGTGTTTATCTCGCCAAAAAAGTGTGTTATTTTTCAACACTTTGTTTATTTTAGGTGGGCATTTTTATACCACTAAATCTTTAGTTTTGAAATGAAAAAATTTACATTTTTAACGAATATCCTTGATTTCATCTTTCCCAACTATTGTCTGATTTGCGAAAACAACGTCCCGGCGGATAAAAAGTATGTGTGCCCTGAGTGTTTTAATAAGATTCCGGATTTTGATCAAAAACATTTACCCGTTTTATTAAAGCGGATTAATCATCCAAGCTTTGACGAACTCTTTATTCGTTTTCAATTTGATCCCCGTTTCCGAATTTTAATTCATCACCTTAAATATGCCCGTTGTACACAGATTGCCCAATATTTCGGCGCTGCTCTTGCCGCTATGCTTCCCGGGAATTACGACTATATCGTCCCCATTCCCCTGCACAGGGCTAAGCTTAAGGAGCGGGGGTACAATCAAAGCCTGCTTATAGCACGGGAACTCTCTCGGATCCTGGAGCTTCCCTTGGAAGATACCCTGCTTGAGAGGATACATTACACTAAAACACAAACACATCTAAACAGGAAGGAGCGTTTACAAAACGTGGCCGGGGCTTTTCAACTGGTCGGAGACGTACGAGGAAAAAAAATAGTACTGATAGATGATGTCATTACAACGGGAGCGACATTGAATACCTGTGCCGCCGTATTAAAAAATGGAGGCGCCAAGGTGGTTGATCTGGCGGCGGTAGCCACGCCAACCACCCTGCTGCAGGAACAGTTGGAGCGGGAAATTAGCGGGAATTTAGTTTCTTTGCAAAAAAGCGGCTAACTCATCCCTGTCTGTTTTTACCCGTTGTAACAGATCATCCGCGCCGGCGATGTTATGCTCGCTGCCGCGTTTCTCCAGTTCCTTAAAGTGCGTGGCCATGCGCGTTACATTCAAATTGGCCGAAGCCCCCTTCAGGCTATGGGCCAATGATTTCAGGTTTTCATAATCCTGGCTTTTCAAAGCCTGTTCGATCTGGCTGAGGTTTTCATCCACCTGCCCCAGCAGCTCTTCCAGCAATTCGTTTAAAAACTCTTCATCGCCCCCCAAACGTTCCAGGGCGTCGTTATAGTCCAATAGTTTATCAGCCATGATATCCTTCCTTTCCTTATATACTTCCCTTTTATTCGACGCTCCCCCATGGGAGTTTAGTTTTTTAAAAGAAGCGGTAACCAGCCATTGAATCCAATGTTTTCAATCCGTATTGTTTGAAATGCACATATGACATAATCGGAGAAGAGATGGATTACGGTATTCTTAGCGTCCTGCCCCCTTTGTTTGCCATTATTCTGGCAATTATTTCCCGTCAGGTTTTTATTTCTCTGTTTTTGGGCGTCTGGCTCGGCGCGGTTATTCGCATGGAGGGCAACCTTCTCACCGGCAGCATGCAGGCCGTTCAGTATCTGGTGGATGTATTTAAGGAAGAGGGTAATACGCGTACCATTATGTTTTCCGCGCTGGTGGGCGTGCTCATTGCCTATATTCAAAAATCCGGCGGCGTGAAGGGCTTTGTTCGCTATATAAATGAAAAACAGAAACTTTTGGATACCGCCAATCGCAGAAATCGCGTTAAGGTTCAGTTCCTGGCCTTTCTGGTGGGCGTTGTTGTTTTTGTAGAATCCAGCATCACCGTGCTGACCGTGGGTTCCATATTTCGTCCCTTGTTCGACCGGATGCGTATTTCACGCGAAAAACTGGCCTATATCGCCGACTCAACTTCGGCGCCGGTCTGTATACTGATCCCCCTGAATGCCTGGGGCGCATATATCATGGGTGTGCTGATCACCCTGGGCGTATCGCAACCTCTGCATCTGCTTGTACAGGCCTATCCGTATAATTTTTATCCTATTATCACCCTGTTGTTTGTACTTTTTATCATTTTCAGGCAAAAGGACTTTGGCCCGATGAAGAAGGCGGAACTGAGAACTTTCACTACCGGTGTGCTGCACGACCCCAAGGCACAGCCTCTGATCAGTGATGACCTTGTGATGCTGGAACCCGATGACAAGGTTCGGGGCTCAATGTGGAATATGATAATCCCCATTGCCGTTATGGTGCTGATGATGCCCGTCAGCCTGTTATATACAGGTTGGAACCCGGATTTATTTACTGCGGATATGGGAACCGGAAGCATGATCATTACCGCCCTGGGCAACGGCTCCGGCTCCACTTCCGTTTTATGGGCGGTACTTACCGCCATGCTGACGGCGGCCCTTATGTATCGCGCCCAAAAACTGTTTAACACCAAGCAACTGATCGACCTGGCCTTTAAGGGTATAGGCAGCCTGATGCCCCTGGCGCTGTTAATGATGCTGGCCTTTGCCATTGGCAAGATGAGTAAGGACCTGGGAACGGGAATCTACCTGGCCGAGGTCAGCAAATCTTTCCTGCATCCGGGCCTGGTTCCCGTTATTCTCTTTGTCACAGCCTCTTTTATCGCCTTCAGCACGGGCACCTCATGGGGTACCTTCGCCATCATGCTGGCCATTGCCGTGCCCATGGCCCAGCAGTTTGACCATGCCCTGCCCCTGGCGGTGGCGGCCGTACTCAGCGGGGGCATCTTCGGCGATCACTGCTCGCCGATTTCCGATACCACCATCATCAGCAGCATGGCCTCGGCCTGCGATCATATCGACCATGTGAAAACGCAGTTGCCCTACGCTTTGCTGGCCGGCGCTCTTTCGTCTGTTCTCTTTTTGGCCAGTGGTTTCCTGGCCTGAAGGTTTTCCGCCTGCCACAACAGACGCATCACTAAAACGCCCGTGGCCGCCATCAGCACATCGGTAATATCCGGAATACGGTATCTCAGAAAAAGCTGCATGCTCTCCAAAAGCCCTATGAACATCAGTGAAAGTACACTGCCCCGCCGGCCGGGGCCTATAAGATAGGCAATCATCCCTCCGTTTAACAGCGCATGGGCCATATCCCACAGGTTCCAGATACTGGTGGTTTTATAATAGTAATAAAATGGGGTGAGCATTTTAAGCACCCGGTCGAGTTCCGGAAGCGGCCCCGCTACAAAATCAAAGGGATAGGCATAGGCAAAAACGATATTTATAAGCAGAGCGGACTTTAAGGCTCTTTCCCGGCCATGCGTCAGACGCCTCCCGGCCACAAAACCGCCGCCAAGGGCCAAAAGGCGATATACATCCAGGGCACGACTGTACATAATCAGATGAAGGGCCTCCGTGGCGGCAAATAACGCAAGAAGCAGCGCCGGAGTCAGAATATGCCGCAGGCGGCTGTCCTTTACCGGATAACCGCTTAAAATACCCAGGGCCAGGGCCATTGATCCCAACATAAAAAAATCTTCCAGCCGTTGGCGACCGCTTAGCCAGGAGAAGGGGTTCAAGCTTTTCATGGCGAAACTATGCGCGTTAAAGCTAAAATCAAAGGGCAACAGTTGATAAAAAAGAATGTAAAGCAGCAGCAACAGGCCGGCCAGGGCCTCGGGGTATTTTTTCAGATGGGCCACAAAATAGGCCCACCCTCTCCGGCCATGGCGAATATAGAGATGCGCGGCCATCCATGCGCCCAGCAAGGCGCCCAGACTGTTCATGAGTACATCATGGATAGAAGTAACGCGGTATCGTAAAAAAATCTGCGTGATTTCAATAAAGATACTAAGGGCAAAGCCATATTCCAGGCTCCAGAATACAGCCTTGTTTTTGTCTGCTTTTTTGCCGTAAAAAAAATACCAGGCGGCCGCGCCGATGGGAATAAACAAAAGGATATTGCCCAGTATATCGGTGAGGGATACCCACTGATGACCATGCCTAAAGGGAATGGGCTCTATTTCCCCTATCTGGCGGCGGATTTTTGACCAGACCGTATAAAAGCGAAACGGTAAAAAGGTATTATAGGCCACAAATGCGCTCAACGCGGCCAGCAACACTCCCCGGTATTGCCGCGGGCTTTTTTCCCTCTCATCAGACATCGATATAGCGTACCAGGTCTTCACTATCCGTCAAATGGACGATCCAGCCTTTATAGACCATGTCGTCTATCATGGCCTTAACCGTTTTCAGGGGCGCATCGTACCGGTAACAAAAGTGCCAGATATCTATCGGGGCGATATGCAGCTCGAACAGAAGCAACTCGTCCAGATTCAGCGGCGTCTTGCTGTCGGTTTTTTCTATAATAGCCGGCATCTCTTCCCGGCCCTTGCTTTTAATATGCTCATGGGTAAAGTAGTAATTATCCGTATCGCGCAGGTCGCAAATGGGAAAGTTATTCTTTTCCTTTAAAAACTGCGGCAACAGATCAATACTCACCATATAGCTGTCCTCCCCGTCGCCCCACAAATCATTCCAGACATCGGGGTCTTCCTTTTTCAGCCATTCAAAAAAAGCGATCTCCTCCTCGGGCAGGCGCATCAGCGTATGCCCATGCCAATGACGGACCAGTTTTTCCACCTGTTTCAAGCTCAGGGCGTTCAGCTCATCCGGGCTAAACTGAATATAGCCCTGGCTTTCGCGCATTTTCTCTTTTTTTTGTACCAGATTTTCTATGCTCATGTTTTCTCTTTGTCTTACCGCTTATGTTTTCAGTCCCTGTTATAGGGTCTGTTAACCCGCTCAGGACAATTTTGATTCAACTATTTTCAGAATCTCGTCCAGACTTTCCCGGGCCTCTTTTTCCAGGGCTTCGCAGCGTCTGCGCATTTCCCCTACAAAATCAGCGTCGGAAATATCCTTCAGGTTGATCAGTACATTGTAAATCCCGCCTTTAACGCCGGCAAAGGCCATTTGCGCCCCAACGCCCACATCCGTTATGGAGGCGGGATTGCCGTATTTGGCCACCGTGGCCGCCACCTTTATGGCCCGGAAACTTTGCCGGGCCGTCTCCATGGGTACATTGACCGCGCTTTTCAGGCCCTCCAACATGGCCGCCTCCCGGGCCTCCCGTTCACCGGCGGTTGTTGCCGGCATGCGCCGGGCCTCCATGTAGGCATTAAAGGCATTGGTATCTTCATCGATGCCCCGCGTCAGCTTTTGTTGTATTTCCTGGCATACTTCCGCGGTTTCATTAAGTACCCCGTCCACCTCCTCGCTGCCACGGCGGTTGGCGGTCAGGTTACTGACCATGGAGGAGAGCGCCGCGCCAATGGCCCCGGCCAGGGCGGCTACCGATCCACCGCCGGGCGCGGGGGATTCCCGCGAAACCTCATCCACAAATTCATGCAGGCGCAGATGGATCAAATCGCCTTCCTTAACCCGAGGCAGACCCAGTACCCGTTCATCGATATTAAAATCACTCACATCGCTAAGCACCAGAGACTGTACCGCCGTATTCAGCACATCCCTGTAGGGGATGCCCCGGGAACGGCCCTGCATTTTCAGATAATGATAGCCGGATTCGAGCAGAGCGTCAAAAGGCACCAGTCCCACGATCTCGCTGCCGGTAACCACCAGGCCCCGTTCGGCCGCCAGTTTGCGGGTGGCGTCCAGTACATGGTGCATGGAGGTCACTTTATAGTTCGTCAGGTTGATAGATATCTGCACCCGGTCAAACTCCGGTACAAACCAGCCGATGGCCTTGCAGTTTTTAAACAATCCCGGCTTCTTAACCGATTTCCCCTCGGGAGACTGAGGATCGATGCCATTCAGCCGTAACAGGGCCGGAAGATCATAATCATGCTGCCCGCGGCAGTGGTCAACGGTTTCTGCCATCGTTTTACCGACAAAGTCGCAATTGCCGCAGGGGTAGCTGCCCTCCTTGTATTTCAGGATGGTTCTTTTTTTATAATAATAGGGCTGATCCGCGCCCTTCCTTGCGGAGCGGCCTTTTTCACGCAGTTCAAAAGCAATGTCGGTGGCATGCAGCTTTTCCCTGCTGTTCAAACTGATATTATAGGCGATCAGGAATTCACGAACCCCCATCACCGTGGCTCCGGCCCGCGGATTAAATTTGGCCGGACCAAAATCGGGTTTCCACTCATCCTGTTTAAGCTTTTCTTCCAGCGCCTCATACTCTCCGGCGCGGACTACGGCCAGGTTTTCCCTTTCCGGCTTTTGGGCCGACTTTTCATACAGATAGACGGGAATGCCCAGCTCATCGCCCACCCGTTGAGCCACCTCTTTGGAGAGGGCGATACATTCTTCCACCGTAACGCCGTTTACGGGAATAAAGGGGCAGACATCCGTGGCCCCCATGCGCGGATGCGATCCGCTATGGTGGCGCATATCAATAAGATCGGCCGCTTTTTTTATGGCCTGAAAGGCGGCTTCCTTCACCGCCCGGGGATTACCGATAAAGGTAACCACCGTGCGGTTCATTTCCGCGCCGGGGTCCACGTCCAGCAAACGGATACCTTCCACGTTTTCAATGACGTCCGTTATCTGCTTTATCTTGCCGGCGTCTCTGCCTTCGGAAAAATTGGGTACGCATTCGATAATTTTTTCAGCCATGATCACCTCATTTTTTGTAAGACAGGGAAATTACAAAATATTAGCTGAAAGTTAAACATCAACGAATTTAAAAATAATCCGTCGCCCCGTCCGGGAGGAGGAAGCGCCGGTGAGGCCCTTCATTCCAGGGGGCGCCGAAACCACGATCCTGAAACCCTGGCTAAGCGGGGAAATTACAACGCGATGCCCGGGCGAGGTACGGGACTTTAGCTTCTTTTTCCATAACGACTTTACTATATGGAGGAAAGAGACAACGGACACCTTGCATAAAAAAATCATTTAACGTAGTTTGTAAATGATTGTTATATGAACATATATTGCTATTTGGGAGCGATTCCGGTACATCATTATCTACATGACCATGACGGCGGAAGCGTTTTCTCCCGGCAAGCAGACTCTCCTTGAAAAATATAAAGCCCAAGCGTGAACACCTTAAGATAGGATCATTATGACACTGTTGTCCTTTTGTGCCCGGCGCCTTACAGATTCCCTGCCGTTTTTGTTGGCCGCGTTGATTTTTCCTTCCTCCCTTTACAGTCAAAAGAAACCCGATTTTACATACTCGGAAAAACACGAAATTACAATATCGGAAGAAGAAAACGCATTCACGCTGGAATCCGCAAGTGAAATCACAGTCCATTTCAACACAAAAAAATCCACCGGCAATCGTATTTTTTATATCCATGAGCCCAGTTACGTTAAGGTAGAGGATGTAAACGCCTACCATAATAAGCGAAGAATTTACGACTCGGCCATTGATTATCATTACGCGGATTTTAACGATGTGTTTATCTCCGATACGCGCATACACACCATTAACTACGGAAGCAGGATACAAAAAGGAGATTTTATCCGCTATACCTACACAGAAAAATATGACGAACTCAATTACTTTCCCGTGTTAAGCATACCAAATATTGACAGTATTGCCAACTATGAACTAAAGTTTAACCACCCCCCGGAGATGCGTATTGAATTTAACTTCTTTTTTCCGGGTGGAAAACCCGGCATTAAGGAGCAACACGGAAGGCGTGGAACCATATTGAAGCTCAACAATTTGGCGCACCATAAGCCTGTGGATTACTACCCGTTTAACGGCTCCCTGGGTTATATACAGGTTCTTTTTTATAAAAACGACTCCCTGCTTAACCTGCTGGATCCCGGAAAATTCCTTAACTGGTACAGCGGACTGACGCCCATGATTCCTCAGGTCGACAGTACGGCCCTGGCCATGGTGCCCGACTCCCTGTTCCGGGCT
Organism: Calditrichia bacterium; assembly: GCA_027006055.1. GTDB lineage: Bacteria > Calditrichota > Calditrichia > Calditrichales > J004 > J004. The sequence goes on from JALTKX010000209.1 coordinate 9,678, forward strand.
AAAAACAGCATTCAAAAGATTGCCCGCATCTACGACTTCACCAAAGCGAACATTCGCTATCTGGCCGATGCCCGAAAGGGGCACACCATCACCCCGCTGGAACCGGAGCAGGTTCTTAAGAATGCCTATGGAGATTGCAAGGATAAATCCGCCCTCTCCGTTGCCCTGGCCGCCAGCCAGCACCTGCCGGTATACATGGCCCTGGTGAACAGCAGCGATCAGGCCGATTTCGGGGGGAGCTATATAGACCGTTTTGACCATGTCATCTGCGCCTGGGATAAGGGAGATACGACAATCTTTTTCGACCCCACACAAAAATACCAAAGCTTTGGACGTATCGGCGAAAGGCTGATGGGCAAACAGGCCCTGGTGCTCAATCCGGATAATCCGCGCTTTGTCACCATTCCCCTTTCCATTAAAAAACCTACCATGCACATAGAGATCAACGCCCATGTGGATTCCCTTAAAAGGGCCGCGGTCACCGTCACCCTCGGCGAGGATTACCTTCCCCTGGTTCGCAGGTTGTACGACGAATTGTCTTCCCTTAAAAGGAGCAATGCCCTAACCCGTATTATCAACGATCATCTTTATAAAATATCCATCAGTAAACTAGAAATGGTTTCCCTGACCCCCGCCGCCGTTACCCTTAAGGGCCAGGCCGATCTTTCCCGTTTTATTATTTCCTCTTCCGCCAAAAGCTACCTGCCGCAAAGCCCTTTCCGTTATGGCGACAGGGAGCTGTTTAAAAGGGCCAACGATTCCCTTCCCCTCTATTATAACGAACTTATTTTTTCTGAAATGAACATACATTTTACAGGCGGGCACTTTTCCCTGGGTGATACGCTCATCTCACAAACCGCCGCCGGATTGCCATTGGCCTTTGAAACCCGTGTTGAAAAAAATGACGACGACCGGCTCACCTCGCGCTTTAGGTTTAAGGTAATGCAAAAAGAGTTTAACACGGAAGAGAAAAAGACTTTTATGGATTTTTTCACGTCTTTTAAAAAATACCGGAAAAAACTTCTGACCTTGCGAAGTAAATAAACGGTAATAAACTGGCTTCCCTGTATTGAGGTCCCCTGTAACCAACAAAAGGAGTTCCGCATGTTTTTCCGCCTGATAAGCTTTGGATTGACGATCCTGTTTCTTTTTTCATCCTGCAAGCTGAGCAAGCAGGTGTTATTAAAGGTCGATATGGGCCCGACTTTCAGCAAAGCCTACCGCACCTTTATTTTAGGTAAATACCGGGAGGATGATTATGACGCCGTCTATCTTTATAAAACCGTTGGCGTGGAACATTGGGGAAATCCCACGAGCAAATGGATATACAAAATAAACTATTTCAGAAGCTATATTGTTTTAAATCCCAATAACGAAGACTTTGCCGTATTCCGCCTAAACAACGTGCCGGACGCCTCCCTGTTTAAGGTGGTGCTTAATGTACGCGAGCCCGGTGGCGCCGTTCATACGTTCCGCAAGGTTGATTTAAAAAAAACCACCGACTCCAACGGCAAAACACGCTGGAGCCTGGCCTATCCGGGCATAAAACGGGGAACGGTGGTTGAGGAACTCTACATTTTGGTCAACAGCGTTCCAAGGAATGTCCCGCCCACGGACCAAACCTTTACCATACAAAGAAGCATCCCCATTGAACATTACTCTTTTCAGTTCGCCTATCCCGAATGGTGGAATGTACAATTTAAGGAAATCGCTCCCGACTCTACCCTGCCCATGGCCCGCACCGTGGATGAGGAGAATCAAAAAATCATATACTCTTTTAGCGCCAGGCGCATTCCCGCCTACCTGGACGAGCCCTACTCACCCTATTACAAATCCGACGGCATGTATATTCAATGGCTGGTGAAAAACATGCAGATGGGTGGCTTTTCCTTTAACGGCAATAAATCCTGGGAAGACGTCACCACCCGCTTTCATAATTATGCGGTCGACAACGAGGCTCTCTTCAGCCGCCGGGTGGAAAATATCACCGACAGCCTGACAAACGGTATTAATGAGCCCCGTCAAAAGTTGGATAAGATCATCCGTTTTATCCAGAAAAATATCAAGGTGACCTTTTCACGCGATATTGAAGATTTCGCGGATGTTATAGAATACAGAAAGGGCGACCCCTATATCATTACCGGACTGGCGCGGATCATGTTGGAGCGGGCCGGCATTCCCTCGGACTATCTGTTGATACACTCCGCCAAACAGGGCTACTTTGATCCGGACTTTTATACACTGGACCAGGTAAGTACCGCCGCGCTTTCCCTTACATTGGACGGCCGGCCCTATTTAGTTTTACCCTATGAGAAGTATCTGGATTACCGGATCATTCCTCCCTACCTGCTCGGGCAGGCCGCTCTTAAGCTGCCCAGGGAGCTGGGCTCCGACGAAGGCGAACGTGTTGAGATTGTTCAAACACCCGACTCGGCGCATTATACCAATAAATATGTAGTCAAAATGAATATGGAAATCGATGAAGAAGGGCTTATCCATATCCGGGAGGAACACGTTGCCGGCGGCATGAAAGCCTTTGTTTTACGCAGCGCCCTGGAAAATATGGAGGACGAGGAAAAAACGGAGTTTATGGAAGAGCTGCCCTACTACGAGGAGGGAGAAGTAGCCATAGACAGCATTCTTATTGAAAACGAAAAGGACTATAAAAAACCGCTGACCTTTACCATAAACTATACCATTGACAACCTGGTAAGCATCATGCCCGACGAGGTTATTTTTCAGACGGCGGGACTCTTTTCCCCCACCAATATAAACCGGGTTGCCTTTGATCCTAAAAAACGGCAGCACAGGATTGAGGTGCTGATCGATGAAGAGAATGTCAAGGAGATTACCATTCGCTTCCCCGAAGAATGGTCCGTGGATACCCGGCAGCAGGATTTTTCCTTTAAAAACAGCTATGGCCGGGCCGGGGGCTCTTTCAGTTATGAAAAAGGGAAAATGAAGGTCCGTTTCCATAACAGGCTGAACCGTATCAGCGGGCCTCCCGAAGATATATCTCAATTTTTCAAGGTGAAAAATATGGATGTGAAACAGAGCATCCGGGATATCGTTTTTAAGACCTCCGGGGAATAGAACCCGTTCGGATTTCCAAATATCCCTGCGGAATCAGACAAAAAAAATCCTTATCTCCCGGAAAAAGGAGATAAGGATTTTTTGAAGCTTTTTTCCAATTGAATGTTCATATAAGCCATGGGACAGATATCAGGGGCACACATCCGGCGCCTCGACACTGCCCCGCTCCACCCCGGCGCCAAAGTATTTTTTTTGGAACCACAAAGCCACGTTAACCAGGCCGATTAGCACGGGCACCTCCACCAGCGGCCCGATCACCGCGGCAAAGGCCTCGCCGGAGTTGATGCCGAAAACGGCCACGGCCACGGCTATGGCCAGTTCAAAGTTGTTACTGGCCGCCGTAAAGGAGAGCGTGGCTGTTTTGGAATAGTCCGCCCCCACCTTGCGCCCCATAAAAAAAGAGACCAGAAACATGATCACAAAATAGAAAAACAGCGGTATGGCAATGCGGACAACATCGAGCGGAAGCTGCACGATAAATTCACCTTTTAGCGAAAACATCACCAGTATGGTAAAAAGCAGGGCCACCAGCGTTATGGGGCTTATCTTCGGGATAAATTTATTGTGGTACCACTCCTTGCCCTTTGAGCGGACTAACA
>JALTKX010000210.1 GCA_027006055.1 Calditrichia bacterium
GTACAAGCATAACCTATCTGAGGGCTAATCACACTATGGAACAGAGCTGGCGAAGGGACTCGAACCCCCAACCTGCTGATTACAAATCAGCTGCTCTACCAATTGAGCTACGCCAGCGACATTTCATATTTCATTAAGAGCTGGGTAATTTAAGCATTATTATTTTGAAGTCAAACTTTTTGATACATTTTTTTTCCTTTTTTTCTTTTATTTCTTCCTTTTATCTTTGACACAACCTGTTTTTTTACTTACATTACCAGCCTTTATCGAAAATCAATCAGGAGCTTTAAAGCATGGCACATCATAAGTCTGCTATTAAAAGAATTCGCACATCTTTAAAACAACGTGCTTACAATCGTGAAAACCGCGGTCGCATGCGCGCCGCCATTAAGGCTGTATTAAAAAGTGAAAACAAGGAACAGGCTCTGGAGAACCTTAAAACGGCCTATAGTCTGCTGGATCAGATGGTTAAGAAAAACATCATCCACAAAAACAAGGCCGCCAATCAAAAATCGAGATTGTCGCGCTTTGTAAACTCCATGTCCTGATATTTTTCCGTCCTTAAAAAACATCATAAAAAAAGCCCATCCACCGCGGATGGGCTTTTTTTTTACACATTCCCGCCCCGTCAGGCGGGTTTCTTCTCAAAAAGCGCTTCGAAAATCTCATCATAATGTTTTACAAAGTGCAGTTCCATATGCTCGATGATCGAAGCGTCGATTTCCTTTATATCCTTGCGGTTGGCCTCGGGCAAAAAGACATTTTTAATTTTAAGCCGTTGCGCGGCCAGCAGTTTTTCATTCAAGCCGCCTATTTCCAGCACCTTGCCCCGCAAAGTGATCTCTCCCGTCATGGCGTGGCTTTTGGGAAATTTCTTTTTCTTTAGCGCGGAAAGCAGGGCCGTGGTCAGCGTTATCCCCGCCGACGGCCCCTCTTTGGGGATAGCCCCTTCCGGCAGGTGGATATGTATCTCGTACTTGTTAATAAAGTCGGAAGAGATGCCATATTTGCGGGCCCGGGAACGCAAAAAGCTTATGGCCACCTGGGCCGACTCCTGCATCACCTCGCCCAGCTTTCCGGTCATGGTCAACTTATCCTTGCCCGGCAACAGGTTGACCTCTATGGGTAAAACATCGCCGCCCATGGCCGTCCAGGCCAGCCCCAGGGCCACGCCCGTTTCTCCCGCACGGACAATGCTGTTTAAGCTGTAATGGGCCTCTCCCAAAAATTCGCTCAGATTTTTACGTGTTACATGTATTTTTTTAACCCGCCCCCTGCCAATCTCCACCACCGCGCGGCGGCATATTTTATTTATCTCCCGCTCCAGAGCGCGCACGCCGGGCTCGGCGGTATATTCGCGGATTATTTTTTCAAAAACCGCCTTATCTATCTTCAACTCCGCCGGCGACAGACCATGGTTCTTTAAAGCTTTTTTCATGATATACTTGCGGGCGATAAGCAGCTTGTCCGCGTCATGATAACCGGGCATCTCCACCACCTCCAGACGGTCGTAAAGGGCGTCCGGGATATCGGCGGCGGAATTGGCGGTAAGGATAAACAGCACGCGGGAAAGATCGTATTCCACTTCCAGGTAGTGATCCGAAAAATGGCTGTTCTGCTCGGGGTCCAGCACCTCCAGCAAAGCCGAGGCGGGATCACCGCGATAGTCGGAACTCAGCTTATCGATTTCATCCAACAGAAAAACAGGGTTAACCGTGCCCGCCCGTTTCATCCCCTGGATGATTTTGCCCGGCAGGGCGCCGATATAGGTACGGCGGTGTCCGCGGATCTCCGCCTCGTCGCTGATACCGCCCAGGGCAATGCGCACAAACTCCCGGTCAATGGCCCGGGCAATAGACTTACCCAGGGATGTTTTTCCCACTCCCGGCGGGCCGATAAAGCATAAAATACTGCCCCGGATGCTTTTCACCCTTTTCAGAGTGGCGATATATTCCACTATGCGTTCCTTGGGCTTTTTTAAACCGGCATGGTCTTCATCCAGAATCTCCTGAACCCGTTCAATATCATAATTATCCGCGGTCTCACGGCTCCAGGGTACGTCGCTTAGCCATTCCAGATAGGTACGCAACACATTGGACTCCGGCGACATGGGCGGAATTTTTTCAAAACGGCGCAACTCTTCCAGTGCCTTATCCATCACCCCCTCGGGAAGCCCGGCCTTTTCCAGTCTCTTGCGCAGACCTTCCGCCTCATTGCTGAAAGGCTCGTCGTCCCCCAATTCGTCGCGGATAACACGCAGTTGTTCCTGCAAATAGTAATTGCGTTGCGACTTCACCATCTGATCGCGCACCTTTTCGTCCAGATCGGATTTCAGGGTAAGAATATCGCTCTCCTTTTGCAGTATCCCGATCAGGCGGTCGATGGCGTCCGGTGTTTTTGCCGTTTCCAGTATTTTTTGTTTTTCGGCGATGTCCACATCCACATAGGTGGCGATAAAATCGGCAATGCGTTGTATATCGGCCATGTGGTTAAAGGTAAATAACACCTCGTCGGGCAGGTCTTCGTTAAGCTTTACATAGCGCCGGAAGAGGGCAACCAATTGCCGTTTTTTGGCTTCATCCTCCTCCGTAGGCTCGCCCAGAGGCTCAAACGGCGTTACCGCGGCTTTAAAATAACCCGCTTTTTTATTCAGGCTCTTCACGCGGACGCGGAACATGCCCTCCACCAGAATTTTCACCAGACCGTTGGGCAGGCGGATCAATTGCAGTATGCGGGCCACGACCCCCACGCGGTAAAGGTCCCTGGCGCCCACCTCTTCCCGGGCCGGGTCTTTCTGGGCCACCAGAAAAATCAGCTTGTCATCCTCCACCGCCGTTTCAATGGCTATCAGCGAAGATTTGCGGCCCACGATGAGCGGCACGACCATATTGGGGAAAACAACCAGATCCTTTAACGGCAGGGTGCGGTAGGTATCGGAAGCTGTAACGGGTGTTTTTACTTTTTCTTTCATGTCACTCCCAAATAAAAAAAGCTGCCTAAAACAGGCCGAAAGCCCATCCGCCGGACAGGTTCAGCGCTATTTAGCCAGCCTGGAATTATTTTATATTATGCGGTTTTTTTGGTCGAGCCGAATTCAAACAACGGTTCCTTGCCGGAAGTCACCACATCCGCGTCTACGGTCACCCGTTTCAGGTTTTCCATGGACGGAATGCGGTACATGATATCCAACATCACCTTCTCCATGATCGAGCGCAGGGAGCGCGCGCCGGTTTTGGTTTTCAGCGCCAGATCGACAACGGCATACAAAGCCTCATCCTTAAAGACCAGTTCCACGCCTTCCATCTTAACCAGCTTAACATACTGTTTGATCAGGGCATTCTTCGGTTCGGTCAGCACCTTATACAGGGCCTCGCGGTCCAGTTCCTGCAATGAGCTAAGCACGGGAAGGCGACCGATCAACTCCGGGATAAGACCGAACTGCACCAGGTCTTCCGCCTCCACCTGGGAATAGAGCTCGCTTTTGGACATCTTGCGTCCGGACTCCACATCCTGCTCAAAGCCGATATTCTTTTCGCCGATACGCCGGCGGATGATATCTTCCAGCCCCTCAAAGGCGCCGCCGCAGATAAACAGAATATTTTTGGTATCGATATTCACCAG
>JALTKX010000211.1 GCA_027006055.1 Calditrichia bacterium
TTGGGGATATGTATCCAGGTATTCGTTATGCCCTGACCTTTACGAAGATAATCAATAAAGGAGCCATAGGCGCTCACGCCGTGTTTTATTACAGACAGGCTCTTTTTTTCCAACCGTCTGTCAATATATCTGTGAACAGGCGTCGGATATATTTTATAGGGATTGGTAGTCCAGGGGTCCCGCATATCCAACACAACCGGTATCGACAGGCGGCGGGTCAGCCGGGCGGCGGTTTGCGCCAGGGAATAGGGCGGCGCGCTTATAAAGACCAGGTCAAAATCTTCCCTGTGGCACAGCCGGCGGGCATAGCGCTCCGCATAACGCGCCCACCCGCGTCGGGAGTCCGGTAAAAAAAAGAAGCTGGCCAGCCAGCGTTGAATAAAACCGCCGCGAATAAGAGCCCGCAGGCGGCCAAACAAACCGGGTTTCTCTTTTATGGGAACGGACAGAACCCTTATATCTTCGGGTAGATCACCCATCAGGGTATCATCCCGGGGCAGGCTTTCCGGCTCCGAGGAGGTAATAACCGTAAAGCTCCAGCCTTCGCGGGCCAGATATTTTATAAACTTGGTCACGCGTTGCACACCTCCCCCGCCCGTGGGAGGGAAGTAGTAGGCCACAATCAGACACCGGGCAGCCACTGCTGTTGTTCCAATTCTTTCACCGGCTGGTAAATAAGTTTAAAATCCTCTTCATTATTCTCAAAGTCCCGGCCCCGGCAATCAATGGTCACCACGTTAAAACCGGCCTCAACAGCCCTTTCTATCCAAGCGTCATAGGCATCGTTCAGCCGGTGCAGATAATCGGGGTCTATGCTTTTTTCGTAGTCGCGCCCCCGCTTGGCTATATGTTTAAGCAGGCGTTCCACGGGAGAGCGCAGATAAAGTATCAGATCCGGCTTACGCAGGTACTCTACCATGGTGGCAAAAAGGGCGCGATAGTTATCATAATCGCGATCGGAAAGAAAGCCCTGTTCGTGCAGCGTATGGGCAAAAATTTCCACATCCTCATAGATGGAGCGGTCCTGAATGCAGGAGCCGGGCCATTCGGTGATCTCCTTTTGGCTTTTAAAGCGGTGGGAAAGAAAAAATATTTGCAGATGAAAGCTCCAACGGCTCATATCCGCATAAAAATCAGAGAGATAGGGATTATCTATCACCTTTTCGAAATAGGCTTTCCAGGCCAGTCGTTCGCTTAGTTTACGGGTTAAGGTTGTTTTGCCCACGCCGATATTACCGGCGATGGCCACATATAATTTCCCTTCCTTTTTCACGGGGCTCCCATTCCTTAAAACTTAAAAAGAATATTGGTTACAAAACGAACCGGGCGGCCGTTTACCGTGCCTACCTTATAGCGGAATTTCTGCGCCGCTTCCCTGGAGAGCCTGTCCAAGACAGGATTAAGGCTGCGCACGACGGAAGCGCTCTCGACCCGGCCATCTCTGCCCACCACGGCGCGGACAATTACCCGCCCCCTGGAACGCAAAACATTATAACCGCTTAAATCGGGCGTGGCCTTGGAGATTATTTCGCTCTTTTTGGCGTCAAGCAGCAGCTCCATAAAAACCTGATTGTAATCGATGTCATCCTTCTTCGCCACCTTTGTATCCGACTCAGGCTTTTTTTCCGGTTCGCTCTTTTTTTCCGGCGGATTGTTTTGCGCAGGCAGAACAGGGCTGCTCTCTTCCTCCAGGGCCAAGGCCGCGCCGTCATCCTGGGTGGCGGGAGAGGCCTCCTGTTCCGCCTGGCTGGCAGGCGCCGGGCTTTCTTCAGATTGCTGCCCGCCCTCGGCCGGGGGCGGGGTCTGTAAAACATCTTGCGGGGGCTGTTCGGTGCTGGCCTGAGTCAGTTGTATCAGCTCCGCGCGGTTTTGCACCGTTTGCCCCTGCATGGGTTGGTAATCCACCCGCCCATAACGGGAATCATCCTCACCATCGTAGATATGCGCGGCCACCGTCGCCGGGTCTTTCACGCCCCAGCTGTTATTTTCGGCCTTTATTTCCAGGTTGGTATGGTTATAAAAATCATACTCCTCATTGGCAAACAGTTCGTTATTACCCGTTGTATTGCGGTTACCGGCGGATAAATCTCCCAAATTGGGCTGAGACAGGCTAAAGGATATGACCCCTATCTGATTGAGTGAAATGATTGTTTTGGAAAAAACGGGTTTGGCTCCAAGGCTGGTAATAACCCCGGCATAGCCGTTTTCCGAGATAATGGAATTGCGGATTTTCGGTCGCGCCCTTAAATCTATGGTTAGTCCGGCATTGTAGTTTAACTGAATCTGGCTATGCGAAATTTGCGGATTGCTTTTTTTTATGCTGATGCCGTTATAGGCATATTCGATGCGGGCATAATTTATTATGGACGGTTCCCGGGAATTCAGCAGACGGATGCCATACCAATCTCCCATATGCGGTTCCTGCGTGGCCGAGGAAAAAAGGACAAGGTTGTCCGCGTCGCCTTTAACAATCAACACGCCCTTCACCAACAGTTCGCTACGGGTTTTATCGGCGCCGCCGCGCTGTTTATCGGTATTGGGGCGGAAGTAAATTCTGGTACCCGCTTCCACGGTCAGAATGGCGCTGGACTCCACAACCACATCGCCTTCGATCAGAATGGTTCCGCGCCAAACGGTGGAGGCGCTTATTTTCGCCCCGGTCAGGGTTGTTTGCTGCCCCAGAATAAACCCGGTTAAAAACAATATAAAAATATATACAATTCGCATAGTGGAATAAGTTACAAAAATATGAAATTAATATCCGCACGAACCGGCCGGGTCGGACTAAGAAAATAAAGATGTCGGCGGTTAATGTGCCTTAAGCCGTCTTTATAAATTGATCCAATGCCTGCAACAGGTCTTTTTCCTTAAAAGGCTTGACAATAAACGCATCCGCCCCCTCTTCCGCCGCGGTTTGGCGGTGTTTTATTCCGGCCCTTCCCGTAAGGATAATAATGGGCAGCGTTTCAAACCGTTCCTGCTTGCGCATGGAGCTTATCAGCTCAAAGCCATGCATTTTAGGCATTTCCAGGTCGGTGATCATCAGATCAATTTCTTCATCCTTCACCTTTTCCAGCGCGTCCAGGCCGTTAACGGCCTTAACCGTTTCAAAGCCGTTGCGCTCCAGGATGGAACCGACAAAGTTGCGGACGCTGTTCGAGTCGTCCACAATAAGTATTACCGGTTTACGTCCCTTAACGATTCTGTTCTTTGGCGTCTGTCCGTCGGAAGCTGCCGGCGTCTCTTTTTTCTCCCCGGGCCGTTCTTCCTTCGCTCCGGCCTCCTCGGGCGGAGCCTTTCGCACGCTCCTGCGCACGGCGGGCCTGTCCATGGGCTTACCGAAATATTGATTTTCCACATAACGGATTACCCGGGCATAGTCCAGTATAAGGGCCACTTCGCCATTAGCCAGAATGGTGCCTCCGGAAATGTAGTCCACATTTTGCAAATGACTGCCCAGGGACTTGATAACCACCTCCCTGCGGCCGATGATCTCATCGATGCCCAGGGCCATGCTTACGCCGGCGTCAAAAAGAACGACCGCCAGCATTTCGCTCTTCTCCGCCCCCTCACGGGGCTCATCGAACTTAAGCACTTCGGACAGCTCCAGGTACGGCAGCAGACGACCGCGTACCCGCAGATAGCCCTTGTCATCGTCGCGCACGATTTCTTCTTTTTTAAACTGTACCGTTTCCTGTACGGTTATAACCGGAATGGCAATGGTCTGGCGGCCCAGCTTAACCATCAGAGCCTGCGACAGAACCAGGGTAAGCGGCACGCGCAGGCTAAAGGAAGTTCCCACGCCGGCCTCGGTATTTAAGCGAACGTTGCCCTTAAGCTTCTGAATCTGGTTGGCCACGGCGTCCAGACCGATGCCGCGCCCCGAAACATCCGTCGCCTCATCCCGCGTGGTAAAGCCGGGATAAAAAATATAATCCAGCAACTCCGCCTCGGTCAGCCGCTCCACCCGCTCCGGCTCTACAATTTCCTTTTCTATCAACTTTTTGCGGATCGCTTCCACATCAATCCCACGGCCGTCATCTTCCACATCTATCACAATCTGGTTCTTATCCTGATGGGCGCGTAAGATCAGCGTGCCGGTTTCCGCCTTGCCCGCTTTTTTGCGCTCCGCCGGGGTCTCCAGGCCGTGATCGACAGCGTTGCGTATGATATGCAGAACCGGCTCCGCCAGTCCTTCTATCATGGCCCTGTCCATTTCGGTATTATTGTCCTCGATGATCAGGTTAACCTTTTTCTTCTGTTTTTTGGCCAGGTCGCGAACGGCGCGGGGATAACGGCTGAAAAGCATATCCACCGGAACCATGCGCGCCTTGAGCATGTCCGCGTGCAGCAGTTTGCTGATGGCCGCCACGCGTCCGATATTATGCTCCAGCCCCTCGGTCAGTTTGTTCAGATCGGAATAGATCATATTAACCGATTGCACCACTTCCTTGATATTGTTTGAAATGGCGTCAACCGTTTTCTGTTTATTTTCCAGGTCCTCTTCATCTTCCAGAGCCCCCCTGGAAAGCGCCTCGTCGATAATATTTTCGGCGGTGCGTATCTGCTTTTTCTCGCCCTCGATGTCGGCCAGCACTTCCTTCAGGTCGTGAAGATTCGAACCGAGCTGGGTTTGATTTATCATCAGTTCGGAAGCCATATCGACCAGCTTGTCCATATATTCCGTGCTGATGCGGATAATGTTATCTTCATCGCTCTTGGAGGAAACCGGCGAGGTGGATACGGACTGACCGGCGGCAACTTCTCCCCTGGGGCCCTGGTCATAATTCTGATAAAGAAACAGTTTGTTGTCAATTTCCGCCAGACGGAAAAGATATCGATCGACCTCATCGCTGCCCTTTTCGGGAATTGTCTGAATCATTTCCCGCAGAAGGTCCATTGCGGTAAAGGCGGCGTCAAACATCTCCTGTTTTACCAGCACATCTTTTTCCTTAAAGAGCTGAAAATAATCTTCCAGCTTATGGGCCAGATCGCCAATGCGCTTAAAGCCGGAGACAAAGGCCGAACCTTTCAGCGTATGCAGACGGCGCTGAATATTGGAGAGGATCATCTCGCTTTCGGGGATTTTTTCCAACTCCAGCAATTCATTATTCAAATGGCCGATTATTTCCGAGGCTTCGTCATAAAAGATCAATCCTATCTCCGGATTGCTCTCCGCGCTTTCGGCCGGTTCTTCCTCTTCCACGCTCACGCGCCACATATCCGGTTCCAGCTGCGAGAGCAGCAAACCGATTTTGGTCTGGCTCAATTCCTTGCCGTCGCTTAAAACCTGCAACAGTTCGATGGATTCTTCTATCTTTTCAAACAAGGCCTGGTTATGGCCCACTTCCTTTTTAAGGATTGCTTCAAACAGACGTTCCAGGGCGTCCGTAAGCTGAGAGATTTCCTTAAACCCCAGCATTTTAGCGGCGGACTTCAGCGAATGCGCGGCATAGCTTAAACTTTCCGCCGCTTGGATATCGTTGGGATTTTCCAGCAGTTGCTTGTTGGACTCGGCAATATCATAGATGAACGTTGCGGACTCTTCCTTAAAAATTTCCCTCAGCTCTTCATCCTCGTCGGAGCCCTCGGCAAACAGGGGTTGCTCATCGGCGACCTTATTTAACTTGGGATGGGCTTCCCGGGCCGTGCCCGCTTCCGTATCAGTGGCCTCATCCATGCTTTTCTTGTCACCACCGATAACCACAAAATCCAACAGCTCATCCAGCTTGTCGCATAAGGCGCTTGTATCTCCCTGGGGGTCGGCGATGGACTTTTCCATGCCCCGCAAGGCCTCATCCAGCACCTCGCTCAGATGGGGCGGATATTCCAGGTCGCTTTGACCAAACATTTCCAGTATGCTCTCCATGGAGGAAGCCAGGGCGCTTACATTGGAAAAGCCCAGCATGTGGGAAGCGGAGCGTATGCCATGCACACTGTTTTCCATTTTTCTCAGCTCGGCCCGCTCCCTGTTTTCCTTAAAGCGGTCATGGAATTCAAACAGCTCTTTCAGGAAGGCTTCGGTCTCTTCCCTAAACAGGATGCTGTCATCATCCGCATCTTCCGGTGGGGCATGTTCTTCCACCATCTCCCCGGGGGGCTCTTCGGTCGCATCCCGTTCCGCTTCCGCTTGCGGCGCCGCTTCCTCAACTTCGGCCCCGGGCTCTTCTCCGGAAACGGGTTCATCCTCCTCCAGCAGGGCTTGCGGGCTTTCCACCACGTCGCTGAGTATCTCGATGATATCCGCGCACGACTGGTCGCCCGCGGCTCCCTTCAATCGATCCATAAAAAGTTTAAAGGCGCTGGCCAACTCCCGCGCGTCCTCCTCGTTAAAGGCGGCGGAACGGGCCTGATCGCGATAGGTGCACATGGCGCTGCTAAACGCCTGAAACATCGGCATTTCCAGCATGCGCAGGTTATCGTCCAGCGTATCTATAAAGAGGGAGGCTTCTCCCGCTTCCAGGGGATTTATAAACAGACCGTAAAAATTTTCGGACAGACGGTTCCATTGCCGAAGGGCCACTTCGGCCAGGGCTTGCAGAACCTGTTCATCTTGCCACCCCAAAACGGCGGTCGCATTCTCACGCTCATCCAGGGCCCGGTTCATGGCGGCAAGGTCGATTTTTTCAAGCTCCTCATCCCGGAGTTTTTCCCAAATCCCGTTCCAGACCTCTAAATCCGTCCCGGCCTCATTGCCGCCTTCGGAAAGACGATCAAACAAACGATCCAGCCCTGGAATGAGTTCATGGGTAAAATGCGCCGGAAAGGCAAAGTGATTTGCGGCCAGGGCCTGTAATAAATGTTTTAAGGAGTCTCTTTTTTCGCTTATGGCCGCAAGGCTGTTTTGCCGGGCGGCAAAGGCGGCCGCCTCCCTCAACCAATCCGCGGCAAGCTGATCGCCGTAGGGCATTACAGGTTCGCCAGACGCCTCTTCCGCCGTTTCCGCTTCCGGGGGCGCTTCGGCCTCTTCCACTTCCGCCGTTTCAGGCAGCGCTGATTCTTCCGCTACCAGGTTTTCACCGGCGGCGTCCAGAGTGGACAGGATTTTTTCCAACAAAGGCCCGGCCGTTTTTTTATCCCCGTACATCCCGGCGTCCTGTAACAGCTCATACAACGCTGAAAAGGTGTTTTCATCCCCGATAATTTTATCTTCCGACTCCCATTGCTGAAAACGATCCAGCAACAGTTGGGCCACATGCTCGTAGGCGCGGTAGCCATGGATCATGCTCATTTCCTTAAAAGCCTTGCATGCTTCCCGGGGCAGTTTCCAATAATGGGGGGAGCTCACGGCGGCAAGACCCTTTTTCAATTCGCCGATCCAGTCTTCCACCTCGGCTTTAAAATAGGCATGCAACAATTCGTCCAAAGAGGCGGTTTCCGCGGGCGCTTCCTCTGTCCGGGGGGGCTTCTTCTCATCGGCAAATTCGATCCGGTCCAAAAAGCGGCTAAAAAGCTCACCGTCCCGCTCTTCAAAATTCTTTAAAGCCTCATGGATTGTCGAAACATGCGCATCCAGATTCAGATAGAGCTCCGAGGGCGAAAGCTGCCCGGCGGGGGTAAGCGGTTTAACTGCCGAAAAAAGTTTTTTTATATTGGCCGGATAACTGGTTTTATCCGGGGCGGAGGCCAGATAAGCAAGGACGTTATTAAATACCTGATTAAAAGCTTCCGCCCTGGGGTCTCCGGCCAGTAAGCCATACAGACGTTGACTGCTTTCCCGGGCAATAAAAGTATCAAAATCCAACTGGGGTTTGGAAAGAAGGGATTTTTTCATCACCTCCGTATCATCGGCCTGGGCCATTTCCATAAACTCTTCCAGTTGTTTTTCCTTTTCTTCCTCACCGTATTGGGCCTTAAACTCGGCCACAATCTGCTGCACGGCCGCAACGCTTTCCCGGTCTTCCATCATCAGGGCATAAAGGTTGGTAAAGTCCTCGGCTGCGGCTTCCACATCGGCATGGGCCTGTTCCGGCGGCAGCTCCCCCAGCCGTTCATAAATATCAAACAGAGAGATGGCCAGATCATTGGTATATTGCTGACGGGCGATCTTTTCCAGGCCGTTTATCAGGTTTTCTTCCCGGATGAGATAGCTGCCCAGGTCGTCCAACAATTTTACATGGGATTCCGCCACCTGGCTTTCCAGCTTGTTCAGGGAATGTTTAAAGAACTCGATTAAATAAAAATTATTAAAAGGGATTTCCGCCGTTTGGGAATAATCCATGGCATCCTCTCTTTATTCTGATAGTCTGAATTTTTCCACGGCCTGGTTCAACTGACGGGACAAGTATTCCAGCGTTGAGGCCGATTTTTTTGATTCCTTGGCGCCACGGGCTGTTTCCTTGGCAATACCGGCAATGCGATCCAGGGATTCCACAATATTCTGGCTGGATTGCGCCTGCTCTTCCGTGGCCTTGGAGATATCCACCGTGGAGTTTGTCGATATCTCCACACTCTCCAGAATTTCACTCAGGGCGCCGGCGGCGCCATCCACCAGCTTAGTCCCTTCGGACACTTCCTTTTCGCCATTCTCGATAGCTTTTAGGGTTTGCGACGTGCCGGTTTGAATGTCGTCGATCAGATCGGAAATTTCCTCGGCCGCCTTTGCCGAACGTTCGGCCAGGTTGCGTATCTCATCGGCCACCACGGAAAAGCCCCTGCCGGCGTCTCCGGCGCGGGCCGCCTCGATTGAGGCATTTAAGGCCAACAGATTGGTGCGACTGGCAATTTCGCTGATAAAATCGGTTATTTCACTAATGCGCACCGAGTTGTCGCTTAGGGTGTTCATTTGCCGGGAAACCTCCTGTACCGAGCGGCGGATTTTCTGCATGCCTTCGTTGGAGCGCTTAACAATCGCCTCGCCCCGCTGCGCCACATTAATGGCTTTTTTGGCCGCCTCCGACGCGCGCTGGGCATTGCTGTTGGTATTGTAAATCAGCTCGGCCATTTCCCGGGCCAGCTTGCTGATGTTATCGGTCTGGTTGGCCTGCGCTTCCGCCCCCTGAGACATGGCGTCGGTATTGTTTAATATTTCTTCGGTGGAGGTGGCTACCTGTTCGGCCGCCTTCTTAACGTCTTTTATCAAATGGCTCAGGTCGCTGATCATAATGTTAAACGAGTCTGACAGGGCGCCCAGGGCGTCCGCCGTTACTTCTGCCTTTTGGGTAAAATCCCCGTCGGCGGCGCTGCTGACTATTTTCAGCAACTCCTTGATCTGCCGTTGTATCTTTTCCTGTTCTTCCTCCAGGGATTTATTGACCTGCATACTCCCTTCAAGGGACTTCAGATGGCTGTAAAGTTCCGCGCAGTAACTCTCTTCCTTATTGGCGGAGAATACGCTTTGTCCCTGCCTTAGCCGGTCTATGGATTTGGCCACATCATCCACATCGGCATTAAAATGGTTGGCCTCTATCACAAGAACAAATATGGACAGCAACAGCAGTAACAAAACAAAGGCCAGGGGAACAAGCAACCCGCCTAAAAAGGAGGATGCCTCCGATGCAAAAGATGCATTTAAAACCAGTAAGGCGCCTTGAGACGAACCGGCAACAGGGGCCACGGCCGCTATATGCGCCTTGCCCTCTTTCCACTCCACGCGGGAATAGACCTTCTTTTCCGCGGCGGCCTTTTTCATTTCCAGCCAACTGTCGTACTCCCTGCCGATAAGATTTTCATTCTTGTCGCTGACCAAAATGGTGGAAACATTTCCGGCGGGCTTAACGATTTTGGCCTCCACGGTCGCGTTGGGCAGGGCAGCGCTCAATCGCGATAGTTGCCGGGCAATGGTACGGTAAGCCGGCGTGTTGTAGTCCCCGGAACTTTTTATTTTATCCAGATCGCTGCCATTGATCAGCCCCGCCAGCGTTCCGGCCGCCGCTTTAACGATCTCTTCGTTTTTGGCCGTCTCCCCGGTTATCCCTTGTTCCCTTTGCCAGTAGACCCAGACGGATACAAGTATCAGGGTCAGGGGCAACATATATTTTAGATACTGTTTGATCAGCTTATAGCTTGATTTAGTCATCATAGCCTCATTGGTAACTATAACGGGAAAGTTCCCTGGAATTGAAAATCACTTCCAAGTCCAGTAAAAAGATGCGTCCCAGGGTTTTATGGTCATAAAAGCCATTGGTATAATTTATCAGATTCAGGGGCATGTCACGGGTCGGCACTTCGATTTTATTGGTTTCTATACGGATCACGTCATGCACTTTATCCACAAGCACCCCCATGGACATATCCTTCTTTTGCAAAACAACCACGAAATCCGTTTCTTTTATTTCCTTTGGCGGTAAATTTAAAAAGCCGCTTAAATCCACCAGGGAATGTATTTGTCCCCGCAGATTAAAAACGCCGATTATATGTTTATCCACATTGGGCATGCGTGTATAGTGGGGCGTCAGCAATACCTCGCGCACATTATCCACCTCCACGCCGAAATAGTGGTCGGAAATACACAATATGGAATAGCGATAGGATGTTTTTATCTTACCGTTTGTTTCTTTTGCCATTATGGAATGTTGCCTGTTTATTTTGCCAGAAGTTTTACTTTTTCCACCAGGTCATCATCCTTAAAAGGCTTGGGTAAAAATTCTTCCGCGCCCTCTTTTTTGGCATTTTCCACCATTTGAGGCGAGTCCTTGCCGGAGAGCATAATCACCGGAATCCCTTTGGAAGCCTTTATGGTTTTCAGGATTTCAATGCCGTTTATATCCGGCAGCATCATATCCAGAATCACCAACACGGGAGACACCGAATCCAGCTTTTCCAAGCCCTCTTTTCCGCTAACCGCCGTTTCGATTACATAGTCCTCATCCTCCAGGGCGATCTCCACCATCTTACGGATGACGAGACTGTCATCAATCACCAGAATTTTCTTTTTTCCTTCGCTGCTCTCCGGTGCGGGAGCGGGTGTTTCCACCTTGGGCTGCGGAACGGCCGCTTCTTCAACGGCGCTTTCCAGGTCTACTTCAAAATCCAGATCCTCGGAGATATCCTTATCCTCTTCCTCCATGGGGATTTCAATCGAAATCTCTTCATCCTCGGCAACCTCAACGGCCTCTTCTTCCCCGACTTCCGTTAAAAGGTCAAAACTTTCCTCTTCCTCCAGCGGGTCTTCAACCTCAACGGTTTCTTCTTCCGCCTCGGGGGCTTCTTCCGTAACGTTCGCTTCTACCTCCGGCTCCGGCTCCGCGACTTCTTCCTCGATAACTTCCTCTATTAAGGTTTCCTCTTCCGGGGCGGCGGCTGTTTCGGACGCCTCTTCAACGGTTTCCGCCACACTCTCCGCGGCCGCAACCGTCTCTTCTTCAGGCGCTTGGGCGGATACCTGTTCGGACACCATGGTAACCAGACCGTTGTCCGCCAACAGGCCAAGGGCCCCCTCCACCTCCGTGGCGTCGGATTGAAGGATGTCTGCAATTTGATTGGCGCCTGTATTTTGCGTTACCAGAAAAAGGACTTTCCAGGCCACATAGGGCAATTTTACCGATCGAATCAGTTCATCTATATTTTCTGAACGGCTGTATAGATTATTCACGCCCGATTCCTTTCCATTAAAGGTACTTTTATTTACCGATTAAATATTCTGCTAATTCAAGATAGGCGATCGCTCCGGGCGAGTTAATATCTAACAGGGCAACGGGTTTGCCGTGCGCCGGAGCTTCTGCTACTCTTGCATTTCTCGGAATTTTTATATCAAAAACAAGATTTTTAAAGGATCTTTTTAACTCTTCGGCTATTTCTTTGCTTTTTTTTAATCTTTTATCAAATAAGGTGATCAGAATGCCTTCTATTTTCAGAGCGGGATTATATTTCCTGGCTATGTTTCGGATTGATTGTAAAAACTTACCCAATGACTTTAGCGAATAATACTCGCATTGCACGGGGATGATAACCGAATCCGAGGCCACCAGACCGTTCATGGTCAGCGTACCCAGGTTAGGCGGACAATCCAACAGGATATAATCGTAAATCTCTTTGTACGGCTTCAAAACATCACGCAATAATTTCAGGTTAAATGCAAAGGTATACAGTTCTACCTCATCTTCCTCATTTTGAATATTGGAAGCTACAATTTCATAGTTTTCCAAACCAATATCAACTATGGCGTCCGCCAATGGGATTTTGTCCTTAAACACCTCAAACAGGCCGTATTCAATTTCATAGGGACCCAGGTGAAAGGTCTCGGCGATGCTTCCCTGCGGGTCCAAATCTATTATAAGAACCTTTTTATTGAATATGGCCAGGCTAACGCCCAAATTGATTGTGGTCGTTGTCTTTCCCACGCCGCCTTTCTGGCTGGCAACGGCAATTATCTTTCCCATTCATGCACTACGCTTTTAGCATGGGTATTTTAACGCCTTTTTCCCTGGCACATTTAATCGCTATGTCATATCCGGCATCCGCGTGGCGCATTACCCCCAAGGCCGGGTCCGTGGTCAATACCGCGCGTATGCGGTCATCCATTTCCGGGGAGCCATCACACACCAGCACCTGGCCGGCATGCTGCGCATATCCCATACCCACGCCGCCTCCATGATGAAAAGAGACCCAGGAAGCTCCGGAAGCCACGTTGCCCATGGCATTCAGCAGAGGCCAGTCGCTTATGGCGTCGCTGCCGTCTTTCATGGCCTCGGTCTCACGGTTGGGCGATGCTACCGAACCGGCGTCTAGGTGATCCCGGCCGATAACAATGGGGGCGCTTATTTCTCCCCTGCGCACCAGTTCATTGATGGCCAGTCCCATTTTATCCCTTTCGCCATAACCCAGCCAGCAAATGCGCGAGGGCAGTCCCTGAAAGGCTACTTTTTCCCTGGCCAGGGTTATCCAGCGTTTTAGGGCCTTATTTTCCGGGAACAGTTCCAGCACCAGTTCATCGGTTCTGTAGATATCCTTTGGGTCGCCCGAAAGCGCCACCCAGCGGAAAGGACCTTTTCCTTCGCAAAAGAGGGGACGAATATAAGCCGGTACAAATCCCGGATAGTCAAAGGCATTTTTTACTCCGGCCTTTTGGGCCTGTGCCCGCAGGTTGTTGCCATAGTCAAAAAC
>JALTKX010000212.1 GCA_027006055.1 Calditrichia bacterium
GTAAAAAGGCCTTGTTGTTTACTTCGGACGCGGTTGTCCATTTCAGGGTTACTTGTCCGTCGCCGGGCAGGGCGCTAAAGGCGGCCAGGTTAACGGGCAGGGTCTGATCCGCGCCCTGCTGCCAACTTAAAATGGGGTAGCCGTTGTTCACCGTACCGGCCTGATCCATATCCCAGTAGTCGTTATTGGCGCTGTCATCATAGGGGTTGGTGACAAAGTCCCATACCGGGCTGCTTAAACCCGCGGAACCCGAGGCGTTGGTAAAGGTGGCCACATCCTGCATCTCGACGGTTGTCTTGGCGGTGCCTCCTCCGGCCGCGTCACTGCTTTGACCGGTGGTCTGGCTGTCAAAGAAATTGTTTGTATACACCACGCCGCCGCCAGTGCCGCTATAGCCGGAAAATCCCTTATCCGTGGGGTCGGGGTCGCCACTGTAGGTTACGGCTCCCGTGGCATAGCTGTTACTGATGGTGCCACCCGGAGTATCCCCCAGGGAACCAGGGTCGCCATTGACGCCGGTAAAGGCGCCAAAATCTGTTAGCACTTCGCCCGCGTTGCGCGTTACGCTGCCGGTCGCGTAGCAGTTGGATATGATGGCTGAATTGTCCACCACGCCCGCAAAACCGCCCACTTTGTTGCTGCCGGTAACATTACCCGTGCTGTAGCAGTTGCTTATGCTGGCGTCTAGGCTGATAGACCCGGCAAAACCGCCCACTTCGTACCCCCCGGAGTTTACGGTACAGGAACTGTAACTGTTGCTAACGGTGGTGCCGGCGTTGCTGATCCCGCCAAAAAGTCCGCCGCTTGTATATCCGACGCCACCGGAGGAGGTTACTTGCCCCGTGCTGGAACAGTTTGATACCGTGGCGCCGGCATAGACTATGGCGGCCAAAGCCCCCACGTCATTGTAGCCGGTAATGTCAACGCCGGTCAGGTGAATATTCTTTAGCGTTCCGCCGTTCACCCGGTTGAAAAGCGCGACTTCGTCAACTATCCTGTTGATGTATAAACCGCTTATGCTGTAATTCTGACCGTCATAACTGCCGTAAAATTCGCCAATGGGCAGCAAGCCGGCGCCGTTATCCCAGGTGACGGTAGCTTCGGCGTCGATAAAGGCGGTTTGTATAAAATAGCTACTCCAACTGGAAGAGTTCTGGGTCATCCAGTAGAGGTTGTCCAGGGTGGCAATCTGGTAGGGGTCGGCCTGGGTGCCGCTTCCCGCGGGCGGGGTGGCCGTTTGAGCCCATAGCATATTACAGGTCATGAACAGTGTGAGGATGAGGAAAAGAATATAGCGCATCGATTACTCCTTTTGATGTGTTATGGTGGTTTGTATGGTCGTATGAAATATGCTCTGTATATATCCGTTAGGATTTAGTCCATCTATCGGTGCATGAAAGTTAATCTTAAGCTGATTTTGAGAGCTGCGTAAAAAAAGTCGGTTTGGTCTTTCAGGGGCGGAGACCGGTCAAAAGTGTATCCCGGATGTAGGGAGATGTGGAATAGGCGCCTCAGCCCGGAGAAAAACGGGGATTTTATTTTACCCGCCGCCGCTGTTTTGTTAAATTGGGTTTCCGTCAAGCAAAGGAATTTTAACATGCGACTGCCGCTTCTGTTACTGGTACTGAGTTCCGCCTCTTTGGCCCAGGGCTCTCTTCTTTTAAGCGACACCCTGATAAGTTTTAACGATGTTTTTGTTTCGGATTCCTCGGAAAAGGTATTGACCCTGTATAATAACGGGGACGCCCCCCTCTATCTGCAAAGCGCGCAAAGCGACGATGACGCCTTTCGTGTCGGGAATCATGAGCGCCTCCTTGCCGCCGGGGCCTCCATCGATATTCCGCTTATCTTCCGTCCCGCGCAAAATATTGCCTATGACCGTTTTATTCTGTTGCGTTTCCGGGAAGGCGACCGCGATTTCAAGTGCCGGCTGCGGGGCAACGG
This sequence comes from Calditrichia bacterium, assembly GCA_027006055.1. Taxonomy (GTDB): domain Bacteria; phylum Calditrichota; class Calditrichia; order Calditrichales; family J004; genus J004. The sequence goes on from JALTKX010000212.1 coordinate 1,945, forward strand.
CCGCCTGGAAAACAGCTATTATGCTTCCAGCTTTAATCTGTGGGGCCGCGATCTGAAACAGGCCCTGCACAATGCGATCAAAGGACATGTGGAGTATTCCTATAGTGATGTTTGGGATATTTTGCGCGATACCGATGAAGACCCGGATAACCGTAACAATGTCATCCTGCTGTACACCGGCTGGAGCTACGCCAAAAGCAATAACGGCGGCGGAGCCAGCAACTGGAATCGCGAGCATGTTTGGGCCAAATCCCATGGCGATTTTGGTAAAACTCCCCCCGCCGGCACGGATGTGCATCATCTGCGGCCCACCGATGTGACGGTAAACAGCAAGCGCGGCAGTCTGGATTTTGACAATGGCGGCACCCTCTACACCGACGGCGACGGCCCGACCGAATGCCGTTATGACAATGACTCCTGGGAGCCGCGCGATGCCGTAAAGGGTGATGTGGCGCGCATGATGTATTACATGGCCGTGCGCTATGAAGCGGATGATCCGTATGATCTGGAACTGGTGGAAAAAACCGGTACCAGCGGCCCCGTTTTTGGTCGCCGTTCCACCCTGTATAATTGGCACAATCAGGACCCGGTCAGTGATTTTGAACGCAGGCGCAATGAAATTATCTATAGGGATTATCAAAAAAACCGTAATCCTTTTATCGATTTTCCCGCTTTTATCGAACGCCTGCCTTCGCTTTCGGGAAAAAGCGACCCTCATGCGCGGGGACGTTTGTTTGTGTTGGAAGACAGTGTGCTTATGGCCTCCGTCGTTCCCGGAGAGCGGGGGCGCTTTACCGTCCTTTCCGCTAACAGCGGCGGCATGGATGTTTTTATAAGCGCTATTACCGTGAGCGGCCCGTTCACGGTGAGTCGTGACTCGCTTACCGTGCCCGCCGGAGGAACCGCGGAGTTCGACCTCTTTTTTGAGCCCGCTTCCGGCGGGGTCTATACGGGGGAGCTGGTCCTGACCAGCGACGCCCCCGGGCAGGAGGAACAACGCCTTCCCCTGCGCATGGAGGTTAATAGCGCCACGGCCCTGCGGCGGGAAACGTTCACTCCCGCTTCCTTTACCGTACGTCCCAACTATCCCAATCCTTTTAACGGGCTTACCCGTTTTTGGGTCTACTCTCCCCGCGCGGAAAAACTGCGTCTTGATCTCTATGACGCCCGCGGGCAACATGTTTTGCGTAAGGACATCCCCGCCGCCCTGGGTTGGCGTGTGATTTCCCTGAACCCCGGCGCGCTGTCCGGCGGCGTCTATTTTTATAGCTTTTCAAACGGCCGCCTTATGCATAACGGTAAAATGGTTTATCTGCCCTGAGGGGAACGGTGCGCTCTGTTTATCAGGGGCAAAACGGAACATTCCGCTTTTGATACCGGGATAATGGCCTCCGTGCCGGGAGCGTTGTTTATTCCTCCGCGTGGGCCGTGTTCAGCCATTCAAATTTGTTTTTGACTTTATGCGTTGGTCATTGTACTTTTTCCTACTTACTAAAAAACTCGAACCAACTCACAATACGGACATAACAGAGGGAGGCATTATGCTCAAAAAGTTCACCGTATTTTTCTCCGTTTTGGTATTATCCGCGTCGCAGCTATCCGCGTCCGGATTTTCCATCTATGAGCAGGGCGCCAAGGCCACGGCCATGGGGGGCGCATTCATTGCTCAGGCTAACGATGTATCCAGTGTGTTTTATAACCCGGCGGGCATCACCGCTCTTTCCGGTTTAAATTTCGGACTGGGGACCACCATCATTATGCCGCAGTTTGCCTTTCAGGGGCCGACTAATATAGACCCCAACCTTTACACCCGGGCCAATGAGCAGATTTTTCCGCCTTCCACCTTTTATCTTACCTACCAGATTAATGATGATCTGACCCTGGGCTTTGGATTCTATACCATGTTCGGTCTGGGATCGGACTGGGATAAAAACTGGCCGGGCCGTCAACTGGCTACCCAATCGGAAGTGCAAACCTTTTACCTGAATCCGGTTGTGGCCTATGAAATTATGGACGGCTTGTCCGTGGCCGCCGGGGTTAGCGCGGTTATCGGCAAGGTATCCCTCGGAAAAAGCGTTTATTACGGTCCGCGCAATGTTTTCGGCGAATCCCTGTTGGAAGCATCCACCACCGGAATCGGTTTTAACTTTGGCCTGCAATACAAGCCCACGGATGAACTTTCCCTGGGGGTAACCTATCGCCCCAACACCCTGCTGGCCTTTGAAGGCGGCGACGCCACCTTTGATTTTCCGGTGACGGGCGACGCGGCCACCGATGCGGAAATCGCCGCGCTTTTCCCCAACACCAAGGGCAGCGCCGACCTGACTTTGCCCACCCTGCTGGGCGTGGGGATTTCCTACCAGTTTACCAAAGCGCTGACGGCGGAATTTGACTGGATGCAACTGGGCTGGAGCTCCTATGATGAACTGGTTGTAAAGTTTGACGACCCCGTGGGCGGTAAAACAGAGTCCGTGGCCGAGCGTAAATATGAAGACTCCTTTAGCCTGCGCCTGGGCGTGCAGTATCAGGTGAATGATGACCTGGCCCTGCGCCTGGGATATGTGCGCGATAACAAAGCCGTGCCCGACGAGCGCGTTGAACCGTCCCTGCCCGGCGGTAACCGCGATCTCTATTCCGTCGGTTTTGGTTACACGGTGAATAAAAGCCTGACCGTTGACGGTTTTTATATGCTTCTTTTACAGGAAGACCGCACCATTACCAATTCGGTGGATGGTTTTAACGGCACCTACACCGGCATGGGCAACCTGTTCGGCGTCAGCTTTCAGTATGGTTTATAGGAATGAAATTAGGAGAATACACTATGAAAACACTATTTAAAGGTCTGATCCTGTTGAGCGGGCTCGTTTTTCTCAGCGCCTGCAGCCTGCAGGATCCGGATATCACCAGTACCACGCTGAGTACCGGTAATGCCGATTTCAGCAGATATGTGGCCATTGGCAACAGCCTGACCGCCGGTTATCAGTCCGGCGCCCTTACTCAGGAGCACCAGGCTTACAGCTTCCCCAAATACATCGCCACGCAGGCCGGTGTTACCGAGTTCAATCAGCCCCTGCTGACCTGGCCCGGCATTGGCACCTATACCACCAGCGGCGCGGGTATCCTAAAGCTGTATGCTCTGGATGATCCCTCCACCCCGGGAGGCACGCCCGATCCGATCATCGCTCCGGTGCCTTATCCGGAAGGCTACAATTTTGCCTTTCCCTATGCTTCGCAGGAAGTAGGTTTTCTGGCCAAGCCCTATAATAACCTTGGCGTTCCCGGCGCCGCCCTGGTGGATGTGCTTAAGGCCACCGACGCCGCCAGCAGCGCCAGCGGCAGCAACTCCTTTTTTGATATTGTGTTGCGTAACCCCAATTTTGGCGGAACCAATCAGTATCAGCAGGCTAAGATGCTGCAACCGACCTTTATGACGGTATGGATCGGCAATAACGATGTGCTCGGTTATGCCACCAGCGGCGGTACATCTCCCGCCGCCCCGACTCCGGTTGACGCCTTTGGCTTTCTGTACGGCCAAATGCTGGATTCCCTGATGACCACCGGCGCCGATATGGTTGTGGCCAATATTCCCGATGTTACGGCCATTCCGTTTATGACCACCGTTCCTTATGCCATCGATCCCGGTATCGGCGTGGCCGTGCCCCTGGTTATCCAGGCCAGTGACGGCGTCCGTCAGGCGACGTCACAGGATTTGATTCTGCTGACCGCCAAAAGCCTGATCGGCGATACTTCCGGCGCCTATGGCCCGGCCGGCGTTCCGGTGGGCTTCAACGCCGCCGCTCCGCTGCCCACCTCCGTTGTTCTGGATAAGGATGAAGTGGCCATCGCCTCGCAGGCGGTGACGGATTTTAACAATACCATCGCCACCCTGGCCGCCGCCCGCGGCATCGCCGTTGTGGATGTGAACAGCTTTTTTAATGATGTAAAGTCCAACGGCCTGCCTATTGCCGGTCTGGAATTTAACGCCGACTTTTTAACCGGCGGCCTGTTCAGCCTGGATGGCGTGCATCCTTCCGATCTGGGCTATGCCATCATTGCCAATGAGTTCATCAAAACCATCAATGATAAGTTTGACGCCACCATTCCTTTTGTAAATATTGTGGCGGTTATGGAAGAGCTGTCGCCGACGGTTATTAACGGTAACGCGAAATTTGATAAAGATGCTTTTAATAATGTGGTCGGTCTTTTTTCCGGAAGCGCCCCGCAAAAATAAAAGTATAATCGTAAGTATTATGTATGTTCAAAAGGCAGGGCTACGCTCTGCCTTTTTTGTTGTATAAGCCCCGGTATGCCGCCGGGTTAATTCCGAGGAAGAGTAAATGAGAACAGTACTTTTATCCCTTTTGATGCTATGGAGCCTTTCCCCGGCTCAGGAAAGCGAAAAAGCCACCCTGAAGGTTGGCGATCCGGCGCCCGCTTTTTCCCTGCCGGATATGAACAATAATTATGTTTTTCTTAAGGATTACAGCGGCGCGAAACTGCGCAAGCCCTGGAAAAACAAAATTCATCATGTGGTGGTGATCAGTTTTTTTGCCACCTGGTGCGGTCCCTGTAAAAAGGAGATCCCCCATCTTAACACACTTCAGGCCGAATTTAAGGGGCAGGCCGTAAAATTCTTTTTAATCGATGTAGGGGAAACAAAGGAAAAGGTCGAGTCGTTTCTTAAAACCTTTCGGGTCGATATGCCCATATTGCTGGATCGTTTTAAGCAAACCTCCGGTAAGTACGACGCCAACAGCCTGCCGCGACTGGTGGTGATCGATAAACAGGGCGTTGTGCGCAAAATTAACCGCGGTTTTAAGGATGGCGCGCAATTTGAGAAAGAGCTGAGCGACCTTATCCGCAAGCTTCTGGCCGGATAGCGTCTTGATTTTTGCCGGAAAGCCGTATTAAATTTATCGTTTGTCAAAACGTTGGGATTTTTGGGGCTGTTCACCCTGGCCCCGCAATGCCGAGGCAAAACGGACCCCGTAAAGCAAAGGGCGGTCCGGGTATTGCCCGTTTGTAACCCGTAGGCGATAAAATCATATTAAAAATAGGAATTATAACAAAAGGAGGATTGAAAATTGGCCAAAACAAGAAAACTTAAATTTAAGGCGGAAGTCAACAAACTGCTTGATATCCTGGTGCATTCCCTGTATACCAACCGGGAAATCTTTATGCGCGAGTTGATCTCCAACGCCTCGGACGCCCTGGATAAGGTGCGTTTTGAACTTACGCGGGGCACGGATGTGGCCGACGCCGACATTCCCCTGGAAATCGAGATAAGCGTGGATGAGGAGAAGAAAAAAATCACTATCCGCGACAGCGGCATCGGTATGGATGAGGATGAGATCATCGCCAATCTGGGCACGGTGGCTAAATCCGGTTCGGAAGCTTTTTTAAAGATGCTTTCGGAAAATCAGGACAAGGAGAAGGAAGAGTCGGTTTCCAGCATCATCGGGAAATTTGGCGTGGGCTTTTATTCCGTGTTCATGGTGGCCGAAAAGGTAACGGTAACTTCCCGTTCCTTTAAAAAAGAGGCCCCGGCCGTGCGCTGGACATCCTCGGGCATGGGTTCCTTTAATGTGGAAAAGCTGGAGGAGAGCATTCCGCGCGGTACAACCATTGATATATTTTTGCGGGAAGAGACGGGCGAGTATGCCAATGCCGACCGCTTGAAGGAAATCGTAAAAAAACACTCCAACTTTGTCAACTTCCCCATAAAAATGGGCGGTGAAAAGATCAATACCATCCGCGCCCTGTGGCGCGAGCCCAAGTTTAAAATCAAAAAAGAAGAGTATGACGAGTTCTACAAGTTCCTGACCCATGACTTTCAGGAACCGTTGGATACGCTGCATGTGGCCATAGACGCCCCGGTGCAGTTTAACGCCCTGGTCTTTTTCCCCAAACAGATCATGGATATGTTCGGCACCCTGCGCGAGGATCGCGGTTTGGACCTTTACGTCAACGGCGTTTTGATCCAGCATAAAAACAAGGACCTGATCCCCGAATACATGGCCTTTTGCAAGGGGCTGGTGGAATCTCCCGATATACCGTTGAATATCTCCCGCGAAACCTTGCAGGAAAACCGGGTGATACAAAAGATATCATCCGCGCTGGTTAAACAGATTTTGAACCATCTGGCCAAAATGGCCAAGGATGATCCCGAAAAATATGCCGAATTCTGGAAGGAACACGGCAAGGTCTTCAAGTTCGGCTATACCGACTACGCCAACAAGGATAAGTTTGCCGAGCTGTTGCGCTTTAACTCCTCGGCCATGAAAACCGCCGATGAGATGACCTCGCTGGCGGAATATGTGGAGCGCATGAAGGAGGAGCAAAAGGAAATCTTTTACCTGACCGGCGCCAGCCGGGAGGCGATCGAGTCCGATCCGCATCTGGAGATGTTCCGCCGCAAGGGGATAGAGGTGCTGTATCTCTATGAGCCGGTGGATGAGTTTGCCCTGAACGGCCTGATGAAGTACAAGGAATATGATCTTAAGGCGGTGGAACAGGCCGACGCCGCCAGTCTTGACAAAATAAAGGATGACGGCGAGCAGGAAGAACAGGCCGAAAAGCTGAGCGAGTCCGACGAAAAAATCTTTAAGAAACTGCTGGAACGCATGAAGGATATTCTGGGCGACCGGGTGACCGAGGTGCGCGAGTCCAAAAGATTGCACGACAGCGCCTCCTGCCTGGTCAACCCCGACGGCAGCATGACCAGCCATATGCATAAAATGATGCAGATGATGAATAAGGATACCAGTCCGCCGCAAAAGGTGATGGAGGTGAATAAAAATCATCCCCTGACCCGTAACCTGTTAAAGATATACAAAAAAGACCCGCGCGACAGCTTTATCGAGGAGAGCGTGGAGCAGATGTATGAAGCGGCCCTGTTGCTGGAAGGCTACCTGACCGATCCGCACAGGTTGGTTAACCGGCTGAACAAAATGCTGGAGCAGTCCAGCGGCTGGCATCCCGCCGTAAAATAAAAATCCGGCCGCTTGCCCTTTGGGTGAGCGGCTATTTTGTTAGTTTTTCATAAGAACGGAATAACGGTTAGACAGAGGTATTTTTTTTTTGTATATTAGCCCTCCCCAACACAATATAAAGGAGATGCGATGAAGAAGTTAATTGCTACCATTTTCAGCCTTTCATTATTGAGCATGGTCTATGCCCAGGCCAGCGATCTGTTTTTCTCGGAATATATCGAGGGCAGCAGCAATAATAAGGCCCTGGAAATTTTTAACGGAACGGGAGCGGATGTTGATCTCTCCAACTATATTATCCGTAAAAATTACAATGGCAACCCCTATGATTATGTTTTTACCTTTAAACCCGGTACTATTTTAAAAGACGGTGATGTTTATGTGATTGCCAATGAATCTGCCGGCACGGAAATCACAAGCGTGGCCGATACGCTTATCCCCGGTGGTCCGCCGAACTATTTTATGGGATACAACGGTGACGATGTGCGCACCCTGGCCCATGTGAGCGGAACAGACACGGTGGAGATCGATAAAATCGGCGCCGATGATCTCTCCGACCCGGGCACCGCCTGGGATGTGGCCGGCGTCAGCAACGCCACCAAGGATCACACCCTGGTACGCAAAAGCAGTGTCTCTTCGGGTAATATGAACTGGGCCGCCTCCGCCGGTACCAACGCCGATGATTCCGAGTGGATCGTCTATGATAAGGATACGTTCACCTATTTGGGCACGCATACCTTTGATGGTGGTGTTAGCGATCAAAGTCCGTCAATAGCCAGTGTGTGGGCTTCGGACATGGTTCCGGCCGCCGATACCGACCTGACCGTGTATGCCGTGGTTACCGATGACAATGGTCTGAGCAGTGTGGAACTTAAATTCAGCGTGGACGGTGGCACCGAGGCTACCCTGGCCATGTCCGTGGCCAACGGTGATACTTTTATGGTGGACATACCCGCCTCCAATTACAACGATGGCAGCCGCGTGGAGTACCGTGTGGAAGCTACCGATGACAACAGCCAGATGACCGCTTCCGCTACCACGGGCTTTTTTGCCGGTAACAGCGCAATCTCTTCCATCCGTCAAATCGATGCCGACGGCGCGCTGCTTTATAAAGACTATGCCGCGCGCATTATGGGCACGGTTACGGCCGGAGACAGCATCTTTAGTTTAAGCAGCCTGCAAACCTATATTCAGGACAGCGAGGCCGGAATCAATGTTTATGGAGAGGGCATGGGCGCCGTTAATATGGAAGAAGGTTCCATGTATCAGGTGACCGGCAAGCTGGATCAATATAACGGTCTGGCCGAGCTTGTTGTCAGCTCCGCCGATGACATCATGGACAAAGGGGTCAATGAAAACCCGCCCGCGCCGATTGAAATCACCATCGCCACCCTGCTGGCCTCCCCCGAAGCCTTTGAAGGTCTGCTGGTGCGTATCGCCAATGCCGATACGGTTGCCGGCGCCGGTACCTGGCCCATGGACGGTGAAAATATGAATATAACCATTACCGATGACGAGGGTACCAGCCAGCTTACCCTGCGCGTGGATAAGGATACCAACATCGACGGTTCCGATGAGCCGACTTATCCCATTACGGTTACGGGCGTTATTTCCCAATACGACCGCTCCTCGCCTTACAGCGAAGGCTATCAGATTCTTCCGCGCACCCGTGATGATATCGAGTCTTCCACCGCCATTGGCGACGGGGACTTTGTACAGCCGCTGAGCTTTACGTTGTATGCGGCTTATCCGAACCCGTTCAACCCTTCCACGACCATCGCCTTTGATGTGCCCGCGGATATGGCCGGTCAAACGGTTGAGTTGAGCATTTACAATGTGCTGGGTCAAAAAGTGGTTACCCTGGTGGATCAAAATCTGACCGCCGGACGCCATACCGCAAAATGGAACGGGCGCAACAGTGCCTCCCGGGCCATGCCTTCGGGTGTTTATTTTGCCATACTCAAGGCCGCGGGTCAACAAAAAACAAGCCGCTTGTTGCTTATTAAATAAGAAGAACAGACAAGGGGATGTTTAAAATTTAAGGCCCGCCTTTGGCGGGCCTTTTTTATTTATGTTTGTTCCGGGGGAAAGCCGCCGGCGCAAAAAAAGTATCAAATCGCTGTGTTGTTTTTGCGATTTAAAAGTATTAGCTTTGCGGACTTAGATCAAAAGGAGGGATGATGGATTTAAAGGGAAAACGCATAATCATTACCGGGGCCAGTAAGGGCATCGGCAAAGCCTGCGCGCTTATGCTGGCCGCAAAAGGCTGCCGTCTGGTTTTAACCGCGCGCACGCAACCCTTGCTGGAAGAGGTGGCCGCCGAAGTCCGCCGCCTGGGAGGCGAAGCCCTGGCCTTAAGGCTGGATATGAGCTCGGAAGCGGACATCCGCGAAATGGTATCGGCAACCGTTCGCGAATATGGCGGTATTGACGTGTTGATCAACAATGCCGGCGTGGGAATATTTAAATCCATCGCGGAAACAAGCACCGAAGACTGGGACGCCATGTTTAACCTGAACACGCGGGGGCTGTTTATCGCCACCCGGGAAGCGCTGCCTTACCTGCGCCGGGCGGGTGAGTCTTTTGTGGTAAACGTAGCCTCGCTGGCCGGTAAAAATCCCATCCCCGGCGGCGCGGGCTATGCCGCCACCAAGCATGCCGTTATGGGCTTTACAAAATCCCTGATGCTGGAAGAACGTAAAAACGGCCTGCGCACCCTGGCCATCTGTCCCGGTTCCGTGGATACCCCGTTTTTTGATGGACACCGCGACATGCTGAGCGATGATAAACGAAAACGTATCTTACAGGCCGGCGATGTGGCTTCGGCGATTGTGCATGCTCTGGAGTTGCCTCAAAATGCCATGATAAGTGAAATTGATATCCGGCCGTCCAACCCGTAACCACAGGAGGTAAAATGAGTGACATTACGGAAACCGTAAACAGAACGACAACAGACTACATTGAGCTGGAAGAACATTATGGCGCACATAATTATCATCCGCTGGATATTGTGATTGAGCGGGCCGAAGGTGTGTGGGTGTATGATGTGGAAGGCGGAAAATATATGGACTTTCTGAGCGCCTATTCCGCCGTCAATCAGGGGCATTGCCATCCGCGGATATTGAAAGCCCTGACCGATCAGGCGCAAAAGGTGACGCTCACCTCCCGCGCTTTTCGTAATGATCAGCTGGGCCTGCTTTATAAACAACTGTGTGAACTGAGCGGCATGGAAAAGGTGTTACCGATGAACTCCGGCGCCGAAGCGGTGGAGACGGCCATCAAGGCGGTGCGTAAATGGGGTGAAAAGGTTAAGGGCGTTGGCAGGGATAAGGCGGAAATTATCGTTTGTGCCAATAATTTCCACGGCCGCACCACCACCATCGTCGGCTTTTCCACCGAGGAACAGTATAAGGATGGTTTTGGTCCCTTTACGCCCGGCTTTAAGGTGATTCCCTTTGGCGACATCGAGGCCCTTGGGGAGGCCATCAACGAAAACACGGTGGCCTTTATGTTTGAGCCCATTCAGGGCGAGGGTGGCATCCTGATGCCGCCGGAAGGGTTTCTGCCCGCCGCGCAAAAACTTTGTCGTGAAAAGAATGTTCTTTTCGTCGCCGATGAAATTCAAACCGGCCTGGGACGCACCGGGAAACTTTTTGCCTGGCAGCATGAGCTGGAGGAAAAACCCGATATGCTGATCATCGGCAAGGCGCTTTCCGGCGGTTTTTATCCCGTATCGGCCGTGCTGAGCAGCAGTGAAATCATGGGCGTTTTCAAGCCGGGAGATCACGGCAGTACCTTTGGTGGCAACCCGCTGGCGGCGGCCGTGGCCCGCGAGGCCCTGCGGGTGATTGAGGATGAAAAGCTGCCCGAACGTTCGGCCCGTCTTGGGGCCATGCTGATGGATAAGCTGAAGACCATCCGCAGTTCCAGGATAAAGGAAATCCGCGGCCGCGGTCTGTTTATCGGCATCGAGCTGAATGAAAAGGCCCGCCCCTATTGCGAGGCTTTAAAAAGCAAAGGCCTGCTGGTTAAGGAAACCCATGAAAATGTCATCCGTCTGGCTCCCCCTCTGGTTATATCGGAGGAAGAACTGGACTGGGCCTTTA
>JALTKX010000213.1 GCA_027006055.1 Calditrichia bacterium
TTTAACTTACTTTAAAAGGAAGCCCCTATGTCCCTGAAAGCACTGATCATTGATGATGAACAGGCCCTGCGCGAAATCATTTGCGAAGTGCTGAAGCATATGCAGATCGAAACGGTTTCCGTTTCATCCGGGCAAAAGGCTATCGATTTTTTCCTTGCCAACGGGGAAAAGGTGGACCTGATCTTTTTGGACGTCAATATGCCGGGCATGGATGGTCTGGAAACCTATGAGCAGATTCGCCGGCATGTACCGGAACACCCCATCGTTTTCATGTCCGGTTATGACGCCCGTGAGGAAGTGGAGGCCCTAAAGCCGCAAGCTCCCTATATCTTTTTAAAAAAACCGTTCAGTATGTCCCAGTTGATGCAGACGGTTAAAGAGATCACGCCTTAATCTTTTTTCATGGAAAGGCCGATGCGCCCGCGCTCCAGATCAATGGAGATGACCTTAACATCCACCACGTCGCCTACGGCAACAACCTCCAAAGGATTTTTAACATAGCGCTCGGCCATGCGGCTTACATGCACCAGACCATCCTGTTTGACGCCGATATCGACAAAGGCGCCGAAATCCACCACGTTACGCACCGTCCCCTTCAGCCACATGCCCTCCTTTAGGTCTTCCATTTTTAAAACATCGCTTTTAAATATCGGCTTGGGTAGGCTGTCCCGCGGGTCGAGTCCCGGTTTTTCTATATTGGCGATGATGTCGCGAAAGGTCGGCTCGCCGATGCCCAGCTCTTCCAGCAGGGTTTGCAGCTCTTCCCGGATATTTTTTATCTTCAGCTTGAGCATGTTTCCTTCCTTGCGGATGTCGTTGATCTCAAACTTTTTAAGCAGCTTTTCCGTGGCCGCGTAGGACTCCGGGTGTATGGAGGTGTTATCCAGGGGATTGTCGCCATCGGGGATGCGTAAAAAACCGGCGGCCAGTTCAAAGGCGATTTCCCCGATGCCTTCCACCTCCTTTAACTGCCGGCGCGATTTAAACTTGCCGTGTTCATCGCGAAATTTAACGATGTTCTGGGCGGTGCGGCTGGTCAGGCCGGAAATGTGACGCAGCAGGGAAGCGGAAGCGGTATTCAGGTTTACCCCCACGGAATTTACACAGCTTTCCACCACATGACCCAGCGACTCGCTCAGCTTTTTCTGGTTGATGTCATGCTGATACAGCCCCACGCCGATACTTTTGGGATCGATCTTTACCAGTTCGGCCAGGGGGTCCTGCAGGCGGCGGGCGATGCTGATATTGCCGCGCATGCTGGCCTCCAGATCAGGGAACTCCTCGCGGGCCACCCTGGAGGCGGAGTAGACCGAGGCGCCGGCTTCACTGACGATGATGTACTCCACGGTACGCGCCGGTTTCATTTCCGCAATCAGTTCGGCGGCCATCTGCTCCGTTTCGCGGCTGGCGGTGCCGTTACCGATGGCGATGATGTCGGCGTCATATTTTTCAATCAGGCGACGCACATCGCTTTTAGCCTTTAAAAACTGGTTTTGCGGCGGATGGGGATAAATGGTCAGTCCCTCCAGGTATTTTCCCGTTTCGTCAATGACCGCCACCTTGCACCCCGTGCGAAAACCGGGGTCTATGCCCACAATCTTCTTGCCGCGTACCGGCGGTTGCAGCAAGAGGTTCTTCAGGTTTTTGGCAAAAATATCGATGGCGTGGGCATCGGCCTTTTCGGTGAGGGCGTTGCGTACCTCGCGTTCAATGGAGGGGGCAATCAGGCGCTTATAGGCATCGGCCAGGGCGGTTTTCACCTGTTCCGTGAATGGGGCCGGTACACCGGTCAGGACACGGCGTGAAATAAGCTGTTCCATGACGCCCTCATCCACGGAAACGGAAACGCGCAGTACCCCTTCGCTCTCTCCGCGGTTGATGGCCAGAATGCGATGGGGAACGATTTTGGATACGGGTTCGCTGAATTCATAATACATTTCAAAGGGAGTGCGCCCCTCCACCTTTTTGGCGTCGGCGGTTAACAGGCCCCGGGCAAAGGTTTCCTCACGGACGTCCTTGCGGATATCGGCGTCCTCGCTGATCCATTCGGCGATAATATCCCGCGCGCCCTGCAAGGCCTGGCCGCTATCCTCCACCTCTTTTTCGGCATTAACAAAAGCAGCGGCCAGAGCTTCCGCATCCCGGAGATCGGTTTCCCGGCGTCCCATAAGCATTTCGGCCAGGGGCTCCAGCCCCTTTTCGCGGGCAACGGTGGCCCGGGTGCGTTTTTTCGGCTTGTAGGGCAGGTAAAGGTCTTCCAGTTCCTGCATTTTTGTGGCTGCTTCAATACGTGTTTTCAAGTCGTCCGTCAGCTTGCCCTGCTCTTCTATGGAACCTAAAATGGTCTCTTTACGCGCTTCCAGGGCGCGCAGGTAATGGATGCGCTCTTCCACGGCCCGGATTTGCTCCTCATCCAGGGAGCCGGTATGTTCCTTGCGGTAACGTGCGATAAAAGGCACCGTCTTGGCGTCGTCCAACAGGGCAACGGTGTTTTTTACCTGCAGGGGATTCAGGTTGAGTTCATTGGCAATAAGTTGAAACATGGCTGCGTCGTTCATGGATATTCCTTTAATAGCATGGTTTTATTTAGCGGAGCGGCTAATTTAAAACAGGGAGACGATTTTGCAAAGCGCTTTACAAAAAATATATGAAAGGGAAGGCCGGGTCTTTGCACTCAATGATGGAACGGTGGTGCCGGCGGGGTTCGACCATCGTCATAAACAGACGGGTGATTTTCGGAAAAGGGGCGGTTTTGGCGGTCGCGGTTCAGCGCAGTTGATTCAGGGCTTCCATAATGGCTTCATCCCCGGCCAGGGCGCCCATGCCCTCCTCGCCGTCGGCCAGAACCTTGCTTACGGGGTGGATAATGTGCAAATCATAAACGCCGGCCAGTTTTTGCAGATGTTCTTCGGTAAAGGGGTTATCCCACATGGCGGTATTCATGGCCGGGGCCAGCACCAGGGGACGCTCTTTCAGGGCGCGCACGGCGGAGGTGAGCAGATTGTCACAGATACCGCCGGCCAGTTTGGCCAGCGTGTTGGCGGAAAGCGGCGCGATCAAAAAAACATCACACCAGCGCGCCAGCTCGATATGCAAAACGCCGCTCCGGTTGTCCCATTCATCCTCATCGGTATGGCAGGGATGTCCGCTCATAACGGAAAGGGCCTGAGGAGTGACAAAGGCTTTGCTGTGTTTGGTGATGATTGTTTTTACCTCATGGCCGTTCTTTTTAAGCTGAGAAACCAGATTGGGAATCCGGTAGGCGGCAATGGAGCTGCTGATACCCAGTAAGATGTTCATGTCTGGTCTGCCTTGTTTAAATAGAGTTTGTTTATGGCCATTCGGGTGGTCAGGTGCAGAAATTTAACAAAATCGAGTAAATAGTTCTTGCCCTCCTTTTCGGAAAGATAATAGAAGGGGTTCATAACGGTGGAGCGTAAAACAAACAGACCGTCCCTGTTATAGGAGGCTTCATCAATGCCAAAGGATTGTAGCAGGGGTCTTAGAGATTCGTAGG
>JALTKX010000214.1 GCA_027006055.1 Calditrichia bacterium
ACTTTAAACTGGAAAACGAGCCCCATGCCCGTTTACGGCTGGGGGTAAGCTGGCGGCAGTTAAAAAAAGGGCACAACACGGAAAATGAAAATATAGGCGGCAATATCCTGCAGGGGCGCAGCCTGTTGTTGGGCACGCAAACCGAGCCCCGGGAAAAGCGCTACTTTCTGGAAGGCGATCTGGAAATACGCCGCGAACTGACTTTGATGGCCCGGTATGAAATTTTCAACGATTTATATCTGTCCGCTTCGTATATTTTTACCCACGGGGAGCGGAAGCAAGGGGAAGAAAACTTCCGTTCCGTGCATTTCGGTTTCCTGTTTGATTACTGATATGGGTAGAAACATCTTTTGGACGCATCTCTTTTTTATATTATCGCCCCGGTTTTTCTCGCGGGCACGGCCGTTTCCCTTGCGCTGACACGCCTGGTGCGCTCCTGGGCCACGCGGCGTCAGATTGGCGCTTTTCCCGATGAACGCATGGTACACGCCGGATTTATACCACGCATGGGCGGCATCGGCATCATAGGCGGTTTTCTTACGACCCTGATTCTTTTGACGCTGTTTTTTCAAAGCCGTCTTCAATGGGAACTGCCTTACCTGCTTATTGTGGCCGGGGCCCTGCTTATGGGGGGGCTGGGCATTTATGACGACCGTTACGGCCTTAACGCTCCGCAGAAATTTGCCGGTCAGTTTTTGGCCGCCACTCTGGTCATTCTGGGCGGCTGCCGCATAGATGTGCTGGTGAATCCCTTTGGCCTGGATCTGAATCTGGGCTGGTTTTCCA
The DNA here is from genome assembly GCA_027006055.1 of Calditrichia bacterium. GTDB lineage: Bacteria > Calditrichota > Calditrichia > Calditrichales > J004 > J004. The sequence continues at coordinate 787 of JALTKX010000214.1, forward strand.
TTCCGCTGACCTATCTTTGGCTGATAGCAGTTACCAATGCCGTCAATCTGTTGGATGGCCTGGACGGCCTGGCCGCCGGCGTCAGCTTTATCGCCGCCCTGGTATTCGGTTTTATCGCCTTTTTGCACAACAATTTTCTCATCGTTGTTTTTAGCGTAAGCCTGATGGCCGGACTGCTGGGTTTTCTGCGCTATAATCGCCATCCCGCCACCATTTTTATGGGGGATACCGGGTCGCTGTTTCTGGGCTTTCTGCTGGCCGCCCTTAGTCTTAAGGCCTTTACCACGGCGGGCAATCATATCGAAATGCTGTTGCCGGTTATTGTGCTGGCCGTGCCCATCGGCGATACCACCGTGGCCTTCTTCCGCCGGCTGAATAACGGCCGTCACCCCTTTAAACCCGACAAAGATCACCTGCATCACCGTCTGCTCTATTTGGGGCTTACCCACCGGCAGGCCGTGCAGATCATCTATTTTGCCGCGGCCGCGTATGGGCTGGCGGCCATTATGCTGGTGCTGGAAGCGGAAATCAGCGGACTTATCCTTTTGCTTTTGGTAATCGTACTGTCCGTTTTCGGCCTTAAACGGTTGGGGTACCTGGAAGCGCGAAAATATAAAACCGTTACCGGCAGCGAGGATTTTCTGCGCGTCCAAAAGGAGTTGGCGCCTATTTCCATCAGGCGGTTTCTGCATCGCCTTTTACTTGGCCTCAGCGATGTGCTGATGTTAAACCTGGCCATGTATGTTTATGTCTGGCTGCGTCTCCAATATCATATCGGCGAGGGCAGCGTGCTGGACCCCTCCGAAATTCTTACGCCCGTGCCCATGCTCATCGTTACCCTTTACTGGATCGTCCTGTTTATTCTAAACGATCTCTACAGCATGCGTTGGGATATCTCCCGCTTTGATAAAATGCGCCGTATCAGCAAAACCATCCTTGTGGGCATACTGATCTGGTTTGTTATCACCTGGGATGGCGCCCTTTCCATTTCCGAAGGCCGCCTGGCTATCCTGCTCTATGCCGGTCTGCTGTTGCTTTTTGTCAATGCGGGGCGTCTGCTGGTGATCAGCGTGGAAAAGCGATGGCGCATTCTGGAATACGCGCCGCAAAACACCCTGTTGATCGGCGCCACATCCCGGGGGCACAAGCTGCTTAAGGATATCCGTAAAAATCCACACCTGCTCTATAATGTGGTGGGTTTTGTAACACAGGACGGCCAACCTGAGCGCTTTAGCAACCTGAGCTGCCTGGGCACCTATGAGGATATACCGTCGCTCATCCGCAACCGGGGCATACATGAGGTGATCATCGCCATAAACGAGCAAACCCACGATGAACTGGTGGGGCTCATCGCCGCCATCGACGATATGAAGGTGGTGTTAAAGATTGTACCGCAATATTACGATATCCTTTCCGGCCATAAAACCGAGGAGATTACCGGTCACCCGCTGATACGGCTTTTCCCCGACCATATGCGTATGTGGCAGTGGCTGCTTAAGCGTTTTGCCGATATTCTGCTCTCTCTGATTCTTCTTACGCTCTTTTTTCTGCCGGCCCTTTTCCTGGCCCTGTTATTGGTACTTTCGGGAGTTCATCCCCCTTTGGTTATTGAAAACCGCATGGGCAAGAACGGCCGGGTTTTCGGGCAGCTTAATTTTAATATACATGGCCGTTCCCCGTTGCAACGCTGGTTATATAAAACAAATATATATAAACTCCCGGAACTGATTAATATCCTTTTGGGCTCCATGAGCTGGGTGGGGCCGCGTCCGGAAAGTCCGGACAAAGTAGAGCGCCTGCGTAGCCGTATAAAATTCTATAACCGCCGTTTTCAGATACGCCCCGGATTAACCGGCTGGGCGCAGGTGCGTTACCGTTACGATGATTCCATGCGTTCGCATCGGGATCAGCATAAACAGGATCTCTTTTATCTGGAAAATATGTCCCTTACATTTGATTTGCGTATTTTATTGCGTTCGCTGGTCATCTTCTTTTTTAAACGATCAAAAAGTAAATAGTGATGTTGCCTGAAATTTCAATAATTATCGTCAACTACAATGTCCGGGATTTTCTGGAACAGTGCCTGCTTTCCCTGAGGCGGGCCCTGGCTCATATCCCCTCCGAGATCTGGGTGGTGGACAATAATTCCGTGGACGGCAGCGTGAACATGCTCCGGGAACGTTTCCCCGAAGTGCGGCTGATCGCCAGCAAAAGCAATCTGGGCTTTTCCGGCGGGAACAATCTGGCCCTGAAACAGGCGCGGGGACGTTTTATCGTGCTGCTCAACCCGGACACGGTGGTGCAGGAGGATACCTTTAGCAGCCTGCTGCGGTTTTTTGAGGAGCATCCCGATGCTTCCGCCGCCACCTGCAAAATTCTGAATCCCGACGGTAGTTTTGCCGTGGATTGCCGCCACAGCATTCCCACACCCAGTACCGCCTTCTGGAAGCTGTTGGGGCTGAATCGCCTTTTTCCCAAAAGCAAAATCTTCGGACGCTATAACCTCACCTATCTGGATGAGAACGACACCTATCCGGTGGAGGCCATTTCCGGCTCTTTTATGATGATCAAAAGGGAAGTGGTGGAACAGGTGGGGCTTTTGGATGAAACTTTTTTCATGTATTGCGAGGATATCGACTATTGCCACCGTATCAATCAGGCCGGCGGGAAAATCTACTATACCCCCCAAACACAGATTGTTCATTATAA
>JALTKX010000215.1 GCA_027006055.1 Calditrichia bacterium
CACATGCTTAAAGAACTGGAAGCATACGTATCGGAGATGAAAGCAGCCAGCCGTGGAACGACCGCTTCCTAAGGCGCGGCCTGAAGCGGCTTTACCCCCACCAGGGTGGAATAGTAGCCCAGCAGGGGCTGAATCCTGATATCCGTAAAACCGGCCTGTTGCACCAGCATTTTCAATTCACTGCCCCGGAACTGGCGGCCCTTCATCATCAGCGACATGACCATCGACCAATGAGCGGTCCATAGGGGGCCGGGTTTTTCTTCATTAAGCAAAGCCTCCTGCACCAGAATAAGCCCCCCCGGCTTAAGCGCCTGCCAGGCCTTTTTAGCCAGCTCCACGCAGCGCTCGTCTTCCCAGTCATGAAAGATATTGGTAAACAGCACGGCATCCATTTCCCCGGGCCATTCGCCGTTAAACATATCCATGCCCAGGCAGCGAATCCGTCCCTCAAGACCGTAACGCGCCACCATGCGCTTTGTAATTTTTATCATACCCGGCAGATCGAGCAACTGTAGCTTCATGTCGGGATTTTGCAGGGCCAGACCTATGCAAACCGCTCCCGATCCGCCGGCCACATCAAGAACGTCGCGCTTCTCCTTCAGCAACCCGCTTTGGGAGAGGGCAAATCCCAGGGGCATGGAGTAGGTGTGCTGGCGCATGGCCCATTTAACGGGCGCCTTAGCCTGCCCCCGGCTCCACTTATCCACCGCTCCCTTGACAATACCGTTTCTCATGATCCTCAAATAACGCCGGGCCTGGGTGGCGGGGGGCAACGGTTCCAGAAAGGGACTCTCCTTTAATAAATACATCCGCGCCCGCTCGCTTAAGCGGTAGCCTTCCCCTTCCCGGCAAAGCACATCCGCCGCCAGCAGCAATTCCAGGGTGGCGTAAACATGCCTCGGGGAAAAGTTCAGGTACTTTCCTATGGCCTCAACCGTGGCCGTCCGTTTTTCTTCCAAAAATTCAAACAGGTCCAGATCAATGGCCAGGGAAACGGTTTGCAGAGCGGTACGGGCGCTTTCCAGTTCCCCCAAAAAGTTCAGCGGCGCGGCCACACCGTTGCCCGACGCCAATTGCAGATACTTTAATCCCTCCGCTTTCTGCCGCTGCCAAAAGGCGCGACGACGGCGGGCAAAGCGCCGGCGCCTGCTAAAGTGCATATAAAGGAAAAACAACAACAACGGCAAAATTGCGGCCAGCAGGTGGCTAAGGACAGATGAAAGCATATTCTTACACTCCGCTTAGAATTATATTTTAACGATCAGCATGCCGCCCTTCGGGCGAATACCGGATAAAATATTGTGACAAGAACGCGGCCAGACCCCGTCTCGTCAGAAAATGTATATCGGAAGGAAAAATCAGGCAGAGTGCCACGCTACGGGCATGGCGTCCATCCTCTAAAGAATAGTGTGCGTTGAGTTCCCGGCTCAACGGCACCTTTCCCCCTCAAACAAGGCTTAATATAAACCCTATTGCCTGAAAATAAAATAACAGAAAGCAGGATTATAGCCTAAAAACGGAAATATTTTTATATATGGAAAATTTTTACCCTTAAAAACAAAGGCTTTTGGGGCATAGAAGTTAAAAAACGGGAACAGGCGGAGTGGTTGAAACCAGCATACCGATGACAATAGTGTGCAAATCCGTTACACGGGACTTGACATTTCCCCGGAAAAGAGTGGCGAACGGAAACTCAGGCCGGGCGGTTTTTCTTCAGCGCTCGCCGGGCGCGCCGTTGCAAACGCCGGATGACCAAACGCTCCATGGCCGCGTCCTTGCTGATGCGCACCGGGTTTATGATGATCTCTTCCATCTCCCGCAGGCTGAGTCCGGCAAAAAGTTTATCCATTTTATCCATCCTGATAGGCTTTCTTTTTTTATGCGGGTAGTACAAGTGTTGTGCCAAAGGTTTCCAAGCCTATCAAAATAAAGTCGTAAAGTCTATGACCGTCGTCATATTGTATCTTCGCGGCGGCGATTGCATCAATAGAGGCAATAAAAATCAACAAGGAGAACTTATGAGCTACTATTTATCAACCACCCTGAAGAGCGGGTTCGATGAGGCGCGGGAAAAAACCATCGCCGCCCTGAAGGAAGAAGGCTTCGGCATCCTAACCGAAATCGATGTGGCCGCCACGCTGAAAAAAAAGCTGGATGTGGATTACAAGGCCTATACCATTCTGGGCGCCTGTAACCCGCCCCTGGCCCACAAGGCCCTGCAAACCGAAGACAAAATCGGCGTAATGCTGCCCTGCAACGTGGTGCTTATAGATCAGGGCGACCATATCGAGGTGGCGGCCATCGATCCCTATGCCGGCATGAGCCCGGTGGAAAACAACACGTTGAACGACCTGGCCACGGAGGTACGCGGGAAACTGCAAAAGGTCATCGACGGCCTCTCCGCCTAGGGCTATTTTCGCAGCCCCCGGGGTACGATAAATTTTTCCAGCAGGTCAAAAAAGGCCTGAATCATAAAGGCCAGGAGCGCCGCCGGGATCGCTCCCTGCAGGATGAGCGCCGTGTCGTCCAGGCGGATACCGGTCAATATGGGCTGGCCGTAGCCTCCGGCGCCGATCAGCGCCCCCAGGGTGGCCGTGCCCACGTTGATAACCGCCGCCGTTTTAATTCCGCTAAGTATGGAGCGCGAAGCCAGCGGCAGATAAACAAAGCGTAGTTGTTGGGGCAGGGTAAGCCCCAGCACAATGGCCGACTCCCGGACGGCGGAGGGAATGGATATCAGACCGGCATGGGCGCCGCGCACAATGGGCAGCAGGCTGTAAAGGAAAAGCGCGATAAGCGCCGGCCCCTCGCCGATACCGGCCAGGGGGATCATCAGCACCAGCAAAGCCAGCGAGGGTATGGTTTGCAACATGCCGGTAACGCTTAAAATTAACCGTCCCGTTTTTTCATGAAAGGCGGACACGATACCCAGCGGCAGTGCGATCAGGATGGCGGCCAGCAGGGACACCGCCACCAGAAAGAGATGCTCCCGCGTGCGTTGACCTATCTCCGGCAACAGGCCCCGCCCCGCGTCGGCGACGGGAGCTTTCAGCCCCAGCGTTTTTCTTAAAAAGGCGGCCGCAACCCGGCGCGGCTCCTTCTTTTCAATTTTTACCATGGCATTCAAACGACTCATGGCCGCGGCGTCCATGCGTCCCGCCAACCGGTTTATGGCGCCCTCCACGGCCGGGGGAATGCGCCCGCCGTTTTTATTATAGACAAAAACCGCCTGGTAGTCCGGGAAAAGCGAGCGGTCGTCTTGCAGGGTTTTGATATGGTAGTAGCTGATTTCGGCGTCGGTGGAATAGAGCTCCATCACATCGATATCGCCGTTAATCAGGGCGCGATAGGCCAGGTCATGATCCATGCCGCGCAATTCCGCCGCATTCAGCTTATAGGCTTTTTGCAGGGCGGGCCAGCCGTCCGTTCGCTTTAGGAACTCATTGCTGAAGCCGAAACGCAGCTCCTTCAGTCCGG
>JALTKX010000216.1 GCA_027006055.1 Calditrichia bacterium
AAAAAAGGATGGCTCCGCCTTATGGTAAAATGGAAAAAAATCACTTTGTTCGCCATTCTCGGTGCGATCGCCGGATACGGCTACTATTACTACATCGGCTGTTACAACGGCAGTTGCCTGATCGGCAGCAACGCTTACATCAGTACCGCCTATGGTTCTTTGCTCGGGATTAGCCTGGGATGGGGTAAAAAAGAGCAGGGGAAAAAGGCGGAAGAGTAAAACGAACGGAAAGTGATCAAACGAATAAAGGGTGTCGGATATAGTCCGCACCCTTTTTTATTTTAACCTCTCTTCATTCCGGCCGATAATTACTTATAAAATAATAAATTAGTCGCGATTTTATCCGAACAGAAGATGAGCAATAAAGATAAGATATTAACCAGATGAATGATATTTTCTACTTAGATCGCCTGGATGAATGGTTAAAAGGTATGAATGAAACAGATTTGCAGGAATTGGATTATAAATATCTCGGGGATACGCAGGTGCGTTTGGGGCACTACGCCCATCTTTATGAAAAGGGCCTTGAACTTATCCGCAAGGAACCGCACCCGAAGGAACTGTTACTGAATATCCTTGATGAGTATATGGCCCGGCTGGAGGAAATTCCCGAGCTGAACAGCAGCAGTTACAACGATAACTCCCTGGATGAACAGACGCGGGAGAATCTTAAAAGTCTGGTCATGTTTGGCACGCAGGCCACCTTAATCAAGGAGAACAGCCGCATCCAGGCCGAGCTGCGTCAGGCCAATCAGAATTACCGCGATTTGTTGAGCGTGGTAACCCATGAGATAAAAAACTCCCTGACTTCCATTTACGGCTACAATCGTATCATTTCCAAAAGGGTCCGGGAGGGGCGGCAGGATCAGGTGGTGGAAATCACCGCTCAGGTGGACAGACTTTCCAAAAAACTGTTCTCCGTGGTAGACACGCTGATGAACATGGCCCTGATCGAGAAAAACCGGCTGGTGGCTGAGAAACATACCCTGAATATCATTGCCGATGTGATTGAGCCGGTGATAAAAGAGATGGAACTGCAACTGTCGGAAAAGGCCATGGCTGTCGAGGTTATCTCGCACGAGGATGATGTGGCCGTGGAAGGGGACATGCATTTGTTACAGATTGTGATACGCAACCTGCTGATGAATGCCATACAATACGGCGAGCAAAAAACGGATATTGAAATACATGTGGAAAAGGTTCAGGGCCGGGTTTTGATTGATGTTTACAATCAGGGTCAGGGGATAGAAAAAAAATATTTAAAACGGATTTTTGAGAAGTTTGCCCGTTTCAGCAATAAGGGAAACCGTACCAACGTGGGGATTGGTCTGTTTACCGTGGCGCACATCGTTGAAATACACAATGGCTCCATAAAAGCGGAATCGGAGCCGGGACGCTGGATGCGTTTTGTGATAAATCTACCCACCATTTAAAGAGAGTTATTGGGAAATTATGCAGGATATTATACGTTTTCATGTACCATGCCATATAAAATATACCAAGTTTGTGGAGGATTTCAGCCGGGTGGCCTCCGGCTACCTTTATCCCGAATCCGATGAGGCCTTTGCCTCCAAGCTGTGTGCGGTAATGAATGAAGTGTTCGTCAACATAGTGGAGCATACCGATACGGCCAAGGAAAACGAGGTGGTTCGTTTTCAGTTTGAGATCGGGTTGAAATATTTCTCCATTTCCATATACGACTACGGCCCCGGCTTTAAGGCGGACGGGCATCTTCCGCCTTATCCCAAGGAACTGATCGGGAAGAAATATCAGCTTAGGGAAACCCTGGACGGTTTTGTCCTCTATCAAATTGTCGATCCGTTTACCATTTCCTTTATGTTTGAGGAAAAGGAGATGAATCTGGACGATTTTGATGATCTGGGCGTGTTGGAGGATCACGGTCTGGGGATATCGATTGTGACCAAGCTGATGGATACGGTCACCTATTCCTACATCGGTAACGGTAAGTTTGACTGGAAACTGGTTAAGCAAATTTAAAATAAGCGGATGGAACCTGAAATAGCGCTTGCCATCGAGTTACAGTCTTTGTAAATTTTTAGCTTTTTGCCGGGCGGGATCCGCGCCGCGGGCCGGATTTTATTTCCCGCCGTTCCGGTTTTCCATTACAACTTTGAAATATGAGGCTATTATGAGTGAATTACCCGTTGTTTCTCCCCTTACACATTTAAATGAAGAAGAAAAGTTCTTTTATGATACCGTAAAAGACCTGGCAGTGGAAAAGATTCGTCCCTACTTAAAGGAGATGGATGAGTCGGCCAAAATGCGTCCCGAAATCCCCAAACATTTTTTTGAAATGGGTCTGATGGGCATCCATGTGCCCGAGGAACTGGGCGGCGCCGGGGCCAACTTTTTCATGTCCGTGCTGGCCATCGAAGCGCTGGCCACGGTGGATGGCTCGGCCAGCGTGATGGTGGATGTGCAAAACACCCTGGTCAACAATGCCTTTATCAACTGGGGCAGCGAGGAGATAAAGAAAAAATATCTGCCACAGCTTACTTCTTCCAAAATAGGTTCCTATGCCTTGTCCGAGGCTGCTTCGGGCAGCGACGCCTTTGCCCTGGAATGCCGCGCGGAAGACAAGGGCGACCACTGGGAACTGAACGGGCAGAAGATGTGGATCACCAATGCCGCCGAGGCGGAAATATTTATCGTCTTTGCCAATGTCGATCCTTCCAAAGGGTACAAGGGCATTACCGGCTTTATCGTGGAAAAGGGCTTTGAAGGTTTTACCGTCGGTAAAAAAGAAGAAAAACTGGGTATTCGCGCCTCCTCCACCTGCGAGCTGATTTTTGAGGGGTGCAAGGTGCCCAGGGGCAATGTGCTGGGTGAAGTGGGCAAAGGCTACAAAACGGCCATTGAGACGCTGAATGAAGGACGTATCGGTATCGGCGCGCAGATGGTGGGCATTGCTCAGGGCGCCTTTGACGCCATTATTCAATATGTAAAGGAACGTGAACAGTTTGGCAAGCCCATCGGGAAATTTCAGGGGGTTCAGTTCCAACTGGCCGATGCCGCCACCAAGCTGGAAGCGGCCCGTCTGCTGGTTTACAACGCCGCGCGCATGAAGGATGCCGGCATGCCCTTTTTAAAGCAGGCGGCCATGTGCAAGCTCTACTCTTCGCAGGCGGCGCAGGAGATAACCTCGCTGGTGATCGATCTGATGGGCGGTTACGGTTTTTCCAAGGAGTATCCGGCGGAAAAATATTACCGCGACGCCAAGATCGGCACCATTTACGAAGGGACCTCCAATATGCAGTTGCAGACCATCGCCAAATTCATCCTTAAGGATTAATGGCGGTGCGCACCCTCTCCCGGGCATAAGGCGGGCAGACCGGCCTGTGGTGGGGGAAATCCTACGCCGCGGACTCAAAACAAAACCACTGTTTCCTCCCCGGAAACCGGGGAGGAAACAGTGGTTTTGTTTTGAGTCCGCGGCGTAGGAT
>JALTKX010000217.1 GCA_027006055.1 Calditrichia bacterium
CGTTTCCATTTACCGGCCCTGGTACAGGGGCAATGAAAAGTTTCCAACCGTGATAAAACCGGGTGAACTGTTTCTCTATGACCGGATCATACTATCGTCCGGTTGACTATGCGAGACGTTACTCTCCGGGGTTTAATTAATCGGCACACATCCCCAGAACGAGCTGATCCCCGGGCCGCCGTGGGCCTGGCGCGGAGATAGCGCCTGTGGGGTTAAGGGCGCGACTTGTTAGAGGGGGGGGCGTTTAAAATTTGACCGATGTCACTCTTCATGGTAAATTTACAGGTTTTAACATTGTACCATAGAAATGACAACTCTTACTGTGACTCAAGAAATATCCCGAAAAAAAGTGTGGCTCATGTTTGATCGTATCGCCCATCGCTACGATCTGCTCAACCGGCTTCTTTCCATGCGCCAGGATGTGGCCTGGCGAAAAAAACTGGCCCGCCATCTGCCGGATTACCGGCCCCTCTATTTGCTGGACCTGGCCACCGGCACCGGTGATGTGGCTATTAGCCTGTTGCGCCACGGTCGGGGAGTTACCCGCGCCCTGGGCATTGATATGTCCGAAAAAATGTTGGACGAGGGGCGCCAAAAACTGAAAAAACTACAGCTGACGGACGCCATTCAACTGCAAACCGGCGACGCCACCGCTCTGAAACTGGACGCTAACACCTTCGATGTCACCACCATCGCCTTTGGCATCCGTAATGTGATGGACCCGTCCGTTTCACTAAGGGAGATGATACGGGTGCTTAAACCGGGTGGGCGTTCGCTGATTCTGGAATTTTCCCTGCCGGAAAATGCCCTGATGCGCGCGCTGTATCTTTTTTATTTTCGAAACGTTCTGCCTAAAATCGGCGCCCTGATCTCCGGTGACAGCTACGCCTATAACTATCTCAATAAAACGGTGGAAAGTTTTCCCTATGGCGAGGCCTTTTGCCGTCTTATGCGGGAGGCCGGCTTTGAGAATGTAAGCGCCCACCCCCTGACCTTTGGCATTGCCACCATCTACCGGGGTGATAAGCCCGCGGCAACAACGGGGGAGGAGCGCTAATGCCAACCCGTCTTGCGGCAGCGGAGATCGACAGTGCCTTCCGGAAAGCGTTGACAGACCTTTTTGAAAACCTGGGTCCCGGGGATCACAACCGCTTTTTACGCGTCCAGATCGCCATTGAGGGGATGGACTTGCTGCAGTGGCTTAAAAATCAGCCGTCGGATATAAAAACTTACTGGCGCGATCGGGAAGGACGTTTTGAAACGGCCGGCGTTTACGCGGCGGACAGCGTTTCCGGCGCCCTGGTGCCCGAGTATCACGCCCTGATGAACCGCCTGAAGGCGTATCTGGCCCAGGCCGATCCGCGTGTGCGCTACTACGGTGGCATGCGCTTTAACCGCAAGCATGCATCGGACTACCGTTGGGAAGTATTTTCCTCCTATCACTTTATCGTGCCCCTGTTTGAGGTGATCCGCGACGGGGATAAAACCTTTTTGGCCTGCAATGTGCTGGTACGCGATGACCAGGATAAAAACAGCGCCCTGCAAAAAATAAGGGACGCCTGGTCACGGATATCCTTCAGCGCGGCCGAACACGAACCCCTGCCCCGTTTTATCAAGCGCACCGATTTTCCCGATAAGAGCCGCTGGCATCAAAATATCCATACGGCGCTTAGGGCTTTCTCGGAAAACAAGCTGGAAAAAATTGTTCTGGCCCGCCGCACGCGCATGGAATTTGAGCAACCGCTTAATCCGGTGGAGCTTTTATGGCGCTTAAAGCTCAACAATCATCGCGCCTACTATTTCGGCTTTCAGTTTAATGAACGCACCGCCTTTATCGGCGGCACGCCGGAGCAGCTCTATCGCCGGGAAGGAAACAACATCTTTACCGAGGCCGTGGCCGGCACGCGCCGCCGGGGACATAACCGGGAAGAAGACCTTCGATTGGAGAACGACCTGCTTAACAGCGAAAAGGATGTGCGCGAACACCGCTTTGTGGTGGACAGCATCGGCGATACCCTAAGCGAACTCTGCGCCGCCGTGGATGTGGAAAAAAATCTGTCCGTACTCAAACTGTCATCCCTGCAACATCTGCGTAAAACATTCCGCGGCGTGCTAAAGGAAGGGCAAAGTGACGCCTGCATCCTGGCCCGTCTGCACCCCACCCCGGCCGTGGGCGGCGTTCCCTCCGCTCCCGCCATGGATGAAATCGAAAAAATTGAGGGCTTTGACCGCGGCTGGTATGCCGGGCCCGTGGGCTGGATTTCGCGCAACGACGCCGAGTTTGCCGTGGGTATCCGTTCCGCGCTGGTCTATGAAAATGCCTTGTATCTTTATTCCGGAGCCGGTATTGTTCAGGGCTCCCACGCCGAAAGCGAGTGGGAGGAGATCGAAAACAAAATCGCCGGTTTTATGAGCGCCGTGGAGCAGGTGGCCGCCGAACCCCAGCCCGGAAAAGCATCCGTCATCTAAGCCGGCGGCCTCATCGTCATTAACGAGGATGAACAGACGTCATGACCGCACAAAAAAGAGTTCCCGAAAACATAAACCAGCTCTGGGCCCATCATGTGGTGGATGAGTGCGTGCGTAACGGTATTTCGGCTTTTTGTATCTCTCCCGGTTCCCGCTCCACGCCCCTGACCGTGGCGGCGGCCCGCCATCCCGGCGCGGATATCCGCATGTTGTACGATGAGCGCGGCGCCGCCTTTCAGGCCCTGGGCTATGCCCGGGCTTCGGGACGCGCGGCGGTGCTGATCTGCTCTTCGGGCACGGCCGCGGCCAACTATTTTCCCGCCGTTATTGAGGCCGCCCAGGAGAACCTGCCCATGCTCATCCTCAGCGCGGATCGTCCACCGGAGTTGCGGGACAGCGGCGCCAACCAAACCATCGACCAGGTGAAGCTGTTTGGTGGCTATACCCGTTTTTTTCAGGACATGCCGCCGCCGACGGAAACCATCTCCCTTAAATGGCTGCTCAGTACCATCAATTATGGCCTTGCCCTGGCCCATAGCCCGCACAATGCCGGTCCTGTTCATTTTAACTTTATGTTCCGCGAGCCCCTGGCGCCCGTTCCCCGGGAGTTCTCCTCCGTTCATGCCGCGCCCGGGCAAAACGATCACCGGCCGGCCACCCGATATCTGCAACCCGCGGCCCATGCGGATAAGGCCATGCTGGAACCGCTGACGACCATAAAGGAAGGCTTTATTCTGGTGGGGCGGCTGGAAGAGCCGGACGCCCGCCGTCAGGTGGCAAAGCTGGCCGCCCATCTTAAGTGGCCGCTTATCGCGGATATAACATCGGGCTTGCGTCTGAAAAAAACACCGGGTCTGCTGGCCCATGCCGATTTGATGCTGTTGCGCCGGGACTTCCGGGAATTACTGCTCCGGCATCCCCTGGTTCATTTTGGGGGTCAGTTCCTCTCCAAGCGCCTGTTACAGCTTCTGGAACGGCACCCCGGCCCCTGTTGGCACATCTCCCCCTGGCAACGCCGCGTGGACGCCGCCCTGAGTCATAGCCATGAGCTGCGCGCGGATGTGGGCCACGCCGCCGGGTTATGGCGGGAAAACAGTCCGCCGGGTGCGGGCGCTCTTCTACGGAAGTGTCTGCAAATCCATGATGACGTGGAGCGCGCGCTTAATGCCTTTTGCCGGCAGGATGAACTCCTGGATGAACTGTCGATCGCCCGCCTGACGTCCCGGGCGACGAAACAGGCTCTTTATCTGGCCTCCAGCATGCCGGTACGGGATATGGATATGGCGGCCGGGGCCGAGGACGGGGGAACGGAGCATGTGGCCGCCAATCGCGGGGCCAGCGGCATAGACGGCACCATCGCCAGCGCCATCGGCTACAGTCGCGGTCTGGAGGCGCCCCTGACCCTGCTGATTGGAGACCTGGCCTTGTTACACGATATGAACAGTCTGGCCCAGTTAAGAGATCATAAACAGCCGGTGACCATTATCGTGATCAATAACAACAGCGGCGCTATTTTCAACTTTTTGCCCATCGCGGAGCATAAGGAGGTTTTCGAACCCTTTTTTAATACGCCCCACAACTACACATTCGGTTCTGCCGCCGCTCAGTTCGGACTGGAATATCATACGGCTCACACCGTTGCCGAACTGGCGGCCGAGTTGGAGAAGACCTCGTCCGTTCACCGTTTGATAGAAGCGCGGGTGCGGGCCGACTACAATGTGGAACGCCACAAGGCCCTCTATCGTAGCATCGAAGACCCGGGCTAGGCTATGGATTTGGGAGCTTCCTGCATAACACTAGGGCAAAAAGGACGACCGGTATTGCTGTTTTTACACGGCTTTATGGGCTGCAAGGAGGATTGGCTGGAAACAGCCTCTTTTTTTAAGGAGGACTATTTTTGCCTGTTGCCCGATCTCCCCGGCCACGGCGCGGCCCCTTTTTCCGCGAACATGGATATCCACTCCCTGACCCGCGCACTGGCCTCCCTGCTGGGCGCCTGGGGTTATGAAAATGCCGTGGCCTGCGGTTACTCCATGGGGGGGCGCCTGGCGCTGAGCTGCCGCGCCCAAAACCCCAACCTGTTCCGGGCCATGGTGTTGGAATCCGCTTTGCCGGGCATTCCCGGAAAAAAGGAACGAAACCTGCGCCTGGAGCAGGACCGGCGGACGGCCCGGCGGCTTGGGGAAAAGGAAATCGCCGCTTTTCTGGATAGCTGGTATGCCCAACCCCTTTTTAGGGGGATAAAAGAGACGCCCGCCTATGCGGCAATGATCCGCCGACGGCGGGCCGGCGCTCCCCTCGGCTGGGCCCGCGCGTTGCAAGCCTTTAGCAGCGGTTTGCAGGAGGATCATGGCGAATGGCTGAGCAGGCCGGATATTCCGGTGCTGTACCTGGCGGGGGAATGGGATGAAAAATACAGGATGCTGGCCGAAGGACTGCGAGACGGGGCGCATTCTGCTCTTGAAGTGGATATAATGGCTTCCTGCAGCCACAATACCCACCTGATGGGCCGGGAACAGTTTTGCCGCCGGGTGGATCGTTTTTTGAGGAAATATAAAAAGATGTTAAATTAGTATCCGCCGTTACAATGGACGGGTATCAGAATAGTATATGAAAAATGAGGAGATGAGATGGAGTGGCACGTTGCCGGTGAGTTTACCGATATAAAGTATCATAAAGCCGAGGGCATGGCTAAAATTACCATTAACCGCCCCGAAGTGCGCAACGCCTTTCGCCCCTTAACGGTGCGGGAGTTGATTAAGGCCTTTGCCGACGCCCGCGACGATGAAGAGGTTGGTGTTATCATTTTAACCGGTGAAGGCGAAAAGGCCTTTTGTTCCGGCGGCGATCAGCGTGTGCGTGGCGAGGCGGGCTATGTGGATGATGACGGCACGCACCGTTTGAATGTTTTGGACCTGCAGCGGCAGATACGCACCCTGCCCAAACCGGTAATTGCCATGGTGGCCGGTTATGCCATCGGCGGCGGGCATGTGCTGCATGTGATCTGCGATTTGACCATTGCCGCGGATAACGCCGTTTTCGGTCAGACCGGACCGCGGGTCGGTTCCTTTGACGGCGGTTTCGGTTCCAGCTATCTGGCGCGCATGGTGGGGCAAAAACGCGCCCGGGAAATATGGTATCTGTGCCGTCAGTACAACGCGCAACAGGCCTATGAGATGGGTATGGTGAATACGGTTGTTCCCCTGGCGGAGTTGGAAAAAGAGACCATACAGTGGGCGCGGGAGATACTGGCCAATTCGCCCACGGCCATCCGTTTGCTCAAGGCCTCCTTGAATGCCGATTGTGACGGTCAGGCCGGGTTGCAGGAACTGGCCGGCAACGCCACCATGCTTTTTTACATGAGCGAGGAAGGGCAGGAAGGAAAGAACGCTTTTCTGGAGAAGCGCAAGCCGGATTTTAAAAAATTCACGCGGCGTCCTTAACCATGATAACGATATCAGCCCGCGTTGCAAACAGGCACAGCGGGCAGACGGATTAATGTTATGTCACAATTGAGTATCTGGTGGGAAGCGGCCCGTCCCAAAACCTTGCCGGCCGCCGCCGCTCCCGTAATGATGGGCAGCGCCATGGCTTTTCATGACGGTCATTTTTATTTGCCCGCGGCCCTGGCCGCGCTTTTGGGGGCCCTGCTTATTCAGGTGGGCACCAATTTTGCCAACGACTACTTTGATCATAAAAAGGGCGCCGATACGGGCGAACGGCTGGGGCCGCGCCGGGCCACCCAGGCCGGGCTGGTTACCCCGGGGAAGATGAAACGGGCCTTTAGCCTGGCCTTTGCCGCGGCTTTTGCCGTCGGGCTTTATCTGATTCTTCGCGGCGGCTGGCCCGTGTTGCTGATCGGGCTGTTTTCCATTTTGTTTGGGATTCTGTACACCGGCGGCCCCTATCCCCTGGGATACAACGGCTTGGGCGATATCTTTGTGCTGATCTTTTTCGGGCCGGTGGCGGTAGGGGGCACCTATTATGTGCAGGCGCTAACCGTAACGCCGGTGGTGCTGGCGGCCGGGCTGGCCCCGGGACTGATTTCCATGGCTTTGTTGACCATTAACAATCTGCGGGATATATCCACGGATGTAAAGGCCGGCAAGCGCACGCTGGCGGTACGCTTCGGCGACCGGTTCGCGCGCATGGAGTATTTGGTCAGCATCGGCGCGGCGGTTGTGGTACCCTTTGTGCTGGTGTATATGACCCGTGAGAACTACTTTTCGGTGATCGCCCTGTTTGCCCTGATCCCGGCCCTGCCCGGAATAAAACGGGTGTGGCATGGCGAGCAGGGCGCTCCCCTAAATCATGTGTTGGCCGATACGGGAAAATTCCTTTTCCTATACAGCCTTATGTTCTCGGCGGGATGGATATTTTAAAGCGATGGAAATAGCACATTATAAGATTTTTTTTTATGCGCTTCCCTATTCCCCGGCCCTTGTGTTGCGGGGGAAGAGATATAAGGTGCGCCGGGGCCTTATCATTGGCCTGGGCAACCGGGAGGGACAATGGGCCTATGGTGAGTATGCTCCCTTTCCGCCCCACACCGAAAAAACATTGCTGGCCTTTGTAAACAGCGTGGAAAGCCAGATACTGGAGCATATTGTGGGCAAGCCCCTGGCTATCCGTTCCGTTGAAAGTTTAGCGCGCCTCTTAAGCCCCCTGCCGGATAATACCTTTTTGCGCTTTGCCCTGGAAAGTGCCCTGTGGTTCCTGAAAGCCCGGGTGGAAGAGAGCGATCCCCGCTTATTCCTCTCGGACAGGCCATTAAACGGCTTTCCCTTAAACGCTCTTGTTACCGGGCTAAAAAGTTCCGGGAATAAGGCGGGCGGCGGTCAAGGCATCTCATCCCCGGCCCCGGTTTATAAAGTAAAGGTCGGACAGGGCGATATGGATGAGGAAATCCGTGAGATTCAAAGCCTGTGCAAGGCCCTGCCCTCCCATAAAAAGCTGCGGTTGGATGCCAATCGCGGGTGGTCCTTTGAACAGGCGGAGTATTTTCTGAGTCACATGAATCCTGATAAAATAGAATATATCGAGGAACCGTTAAAGTTTCCGCAGTCCCTGGAAAAACTTTATCTGTACACCGGCATCCCCTATGCCTATGACGAATCATTACAAAACCCCGATTTTGATAGACCCTTAAACCAGGCGGGCCTGGCGGCGCTGATTATAAAGCCGGCCTTTGTGGGGAGTATGGCCCGTATAAAAAAGCTGGCGGAAAAGGGTCGGGAAGCCCGTAAAAAGATTGTATTCACCTCGGCTTTTGAATCCGGTTTGGGACTGTCGGCCATCGCCTGCATGGCTTCCGCCTGGGGCAGTCCGGCCACGGCCATGGGCCTGGGTACATATACCTTCTTTTCCCAGGATACTTTACAACCTTCCTTTTCCGCTCAGAATATGGTATGGCAATGGTCGGCCGACACCGGTCGCCGTTCGCTCAATTCATCCGTTGTGGTGCGGATAAAGTGATATGGATTACCGGACAATCATCGATGATCATGCAGGGCGTCCTTTTTGGGAGAGTAGCGCCCGCCGCTTAACTTTTGCGGAACTGGACCGGGAAGTTGCCCGCTGGCGCGGGTTTTTGAAGGGCAAGGGCCTTAAGGAGGGAGATGTGGTGGCCAGGCCGCTGTATTCCCTTGCCGAGGCCGTGGGCCTGCCTTTCGCCTGTTGGTCGATGAATCTGTTGTTTATGCCGTTGGACCCCCGTTTAAAGGCGGATTCCCTGGATCATGTCACGGAACAGACGCCCGTGAACTTATGGCTCCGGGAAGAGGACGTGCCCGGGGATGGCATAATAGCGGCCGGGGGGGATTTTAACTTTAATCTTTTTTCCAACCGTCCGTCGCTTATTATTCTTACCTCCGGCAGCGGGGGATATGCCAAATGCGCCGCCTTAAGCCGGGCCAATGTTTTTTTATCCGCTCAAAGCGTGGCACAATATTTTTCCCTGTACGGCGGTGACCGGTGGCTGCATGTGTTGCCCGATTTCCATATCGGCGGGCTGGCCGTGTGGTTGCGTTGTTTTGTTGCCGGCGCAACGGTTGTCAGCCGTCGCAAGGTTACGGAGCCCCTACCGGAATCCCTGACGCATATGTCCCTGGTAGCCGCCCAGTTGCAAAGTCTGCTGGAAAAGGGAAGCGCCTTACCCCGTTTACGGGCCGTTTTGTTGGGCGGATCGGCCATATCCACGTCACTGACAGACAAGGCGCTACGGGCGGACCTGCCGCTCTACAGCAGCTATGGCTTAACGGAAATGGCTTCTACGGTGGCCGTAAAAAAACATTTTGCCCCCCGGGATGCGGAGACTGCGGGAGCGGAACTGCTTCCCGGCCGTGAAGTGAGGATTGTTGATGGTGAAATCCTGCTCAGGGGAGAGGTTTTGTTTGCGGGTTATTTTAAGGCGAAAAAGCTTACGGCGGCCACGGATGAGGCGGGCTGGTTTGCCACGGGTGATTTGGGTCTATTGAAGCAAAACCGTTTAACCGTGCTGGGGCGCCGCGATAATATGTTCATTTCAGGAGGCGAAAATATCCGGCCCGAAGAAATAGAACGGCATCTTTTACACATCCCCGGGATTGAAGCGGCCATGATTGTGCCCTGGCCGGATAGCCGTTTTGGCCATAGACCCGTGGCGGTTATTCACAATGCCGCGGGCCATTCCGCCGGAAAGATAAAAACGATTCTGGCGGAAAAACTACCCTCCTTTAAAATTCCCCGCGACTTTTTCGGCTGGCCGGCGGGGGTGTCCGCGGGCATCAAGTGGCGCCGCGCGGAGATACTCACCATGCTTGAAAAAGGGAATCTGTCTCCATTGGAATGACCAGGCTGTCAATGCCGGGCATATCGGGAAAAATCCAGCGCAGGGAGTCGGAAAAACCGATGCTTGTGATCTCCACGGGGCCCATGTCCGGGATATAAGCCATAAGAGTATCCGACGTTTTAAAATAGTCCTCGGGGATAAACGAACCGCCCCGGCGGCCCAAAAAGACCTCCGCGCGCGTCAGCCCGGGAGGGGGAGCCAGGCGCTCCGGGTTTTTAAAAAGCAGTTCGGCAGATTGAGACCACCGTTGAAGGTAACGAACAAAGCCCTGCAGGCGGTGTTCTCCTATATGCAGGGAGGCCTGAAGATCGCTTTGAAAAATATTTTTGAGGCGCGGATTAACGGATATCTTCATTGTAAGGTATTGGTCTTCGAGAATGCGGATTAAATCTTCGCCGGCTTTTACCGGCTGCCCGACCTTTGTGAAAATATCTTTCACAATGCCGTTAAAGGGGGCGCGCAGTTCCCGGGGGGTATAGTCATAGCCCATCTCCTTTGGCCAATAGGCCAGTAGCTGGTAGCCTCTGTGAACACGTTCTCCCTTGTTGACGCTTATGCTGATTGGCCTGGCGTCTACCGGGCTGCTCATGGTGGAATCGTTAAGATAGGTAACATAACCATGGACGGCCACCGTTACCGGTAAGGTTTGGTGAATGATACCCACGCGATGTAACCGGGGGGACGAAGGCGGGCTTTCCGTTTGTCCCGGCGTGTGATCCGCGCAGTTCCATAATATGATCATGATAAATAGGACGGGATATTTCATAAATATGTCAAGAGTTTGTGATGATTGATGATACAATAATCCGTAACTCTCTTCAAGCGTTTAAAGAAAAATAGGGCTTGTAAAATGATAGGGATGTGATTAAAATGTGACATGTTCAAACTATTATTTGCGCCAACATTCCAGAAACGCTATGTTTACACATTACTAATTCATATATCGGAGGTATTTCTTATGAGCAAGAATCTTGCTAAAATTATGTTGCTGTTTACCGTTGTGGCTTTTGCCGTCGGTTTTATAGCTAAGCCGGCTCAGGCCGTATCCGCGGATAAGGCCGGCATTGCCGCTGTATCGTTTGACGCTAAATGCGGTGGCGATAAGGCCGCCAAAAAAGGCGACAAAAAGTGCGGTGGCGATAAAGCAGCTAAGGAAGGCAAAAAGTGCGGTGACGGCAAAATGGCCAAGGAAGGTAAGAAATGCGGTGATGGCAAAATGGCCAAAGACGGCAAAAAATGCGGTGAAGGCAAATGCGGCGGAGACAAAGCCGCTAAAAAAGGCGCTAAAAAATGTGGCGAAGGTAAATGCGGTGGTGATAAGGCCG
Source organism: Calditrichia bacterium (assembly GCA_027006055.1). Taxonomy (GTDB): domain Bacteria; phylum Calditrichota; class Calditrichia; order Calditrichales; family J004; genus J004. Next base: position 10,624 of record JALTKX010000217.1, read on the forward strand.
CAAAAAAAGCCGCTAAAAAAGGCGAAGCCAAATGTGGCGGAGACAAGGCCGCCAAGAAAGGTGCTAAAAAAGCCGATGCCAAATGTGGTGAAGGCAAATGCGGCGAAGGTAAATGCGGCTGATAAACCCTTTGATCTGATTGTTAAGCGTGGGTCTTTGGCCCGCGCTTTTTTATTTTACAACCGTTGTTATCCTTCTTGAGTTAAAGCTTCTTTACGGCTATCTTTCATTTTCATCTTTTTGTACCACATTTTTGAGACCCCCATGTCGGCATATTTTTGGTATTGGACGGGATTTATCGTTTACAGCATTGTTGTTATTGCCATAGGCTTTCGTGTTTTTTTTAGGGAAAAACGATCCGGACTGGAGAGCGATAACAGTGAGTTCTGGACGGCGTCCAGGTCGCTGAGTGGCTGGGCCATCGGCCTGTCCATTTCCGCCAGCATGATGTCCATCAGTTGGAGCGGTATGTACGGGGTTCAGCTATTTTACTGGTATGGGGTCGGCGGCATGTGGCTGTTGATCGTTCCCTGGCTTGTGAACATGGCCCTGTTTTACTGGCTGGCGCCGAGGTTCAGGCAACTCAATGTGTTCTCGCAACCGGAGTTAATGCACAAGCGCTATGGAAATTCCGCCCGGTTAATTATTGCCGCCACACTGCTGTTTGTGTTTATCGCCTGGGGCGGGGCGGAGGTTTATGCCGCCGGACAGATTATTGCTCCTTTTTTGGGAATAACGCCGCAAACCACCTATCTGCTTATAGCCCTGGTGGTGGCCGCCTACAGTTATACCGGCGGTTTTGCCGCGGTGGTTTCCACCGACAAGATTCAGTTTGCGCTGGTTGCCGTGTTTATGACGGTGATTGCCGGGCTGGCCTGGGGGCAAACGGACTGGAATATGGAAACGCTGCAAAGCTTGAGCCCGCCGAAACAGGAGGCCGGCATGTGGATTGCTCCGGGGATAACGCTTATTCTTCTTACGGCCGTGGCCTATCTGCCCGGCTGGCTGGTGGAGACCGATTTGTGGATTCGTTTGCAATCGGCGCGGAGCCATGCGGAAGCGCGGAAGGGTATCGTGGTTGCTTCGGTAAATTCCCTGATTTTTGTGGGTATCGCCCCGGCCATTATAGGTCTCGCCGCCCTGCAACTGTTTCCGCCGGTTGACGGGGTTATCCCCGCCTATCTCAATGACGGGGCACTTATTTTTAGCGAGGTTCTTTCCCGCTTTGCCCCGGCCTGGCTGAGTCTGGTGCTTTCCATCGGCCTGATTGCCGCGGCCATGTCCACCATAGATACATGCAGTAATATTGTGGCTCTTTCCCTTTCCAGGGATATTGTTGAACCTGTCCTGATGAAACGGAAACCGGATGCGGCGGTCATCAATCGCCTGGCCCGCCTTTCGTCGGTTATTGCGGTTTTTCTTAGTTATCTGTATGCCCTGTTCACCGACAATCTGTGGGACATATTCTATCTCTCTTCGGGTTTGCTGACTACGGTTGTGGCCATTCCCGTAATATCAACGTTCTTTAAAAAAATCAATTCCCGGCAGGTGCTCAGTGCCATGAGCACGGGGCTGATTTCAACCTTTATATTTTATTTTCTTGAAAAGTTTGACCTGTTGCAAAGTATTGAGCCCGAGGCCATTGCCGACACGGGGCTGGGTTATATCCTGTGGGCTTTTTTCTTGAGCCTGTTGGCTCTGTTTGCGGCCGGAATGTGATCAGTTTCAAGGAATCTGAAATTTTTATTTTTTACTTTAAAGGCTTGGGAAGAAAACCTTTACTTTTGTTAAACCTAACATCGGGAGATATTATGAGACGTACTGTTTTAATACTTGCGCTGATTTTGTTTTTGGCGCAATCGGGATTTTCACAGGGAGCGCCGCTTTTTAAAAAGGGTGATAAGATCGCCGGAGCCAAGGTGGCCCTTGGCGCGGTTTATGGCGCTTCCTTCGGTCTGGTGGCCGACTTTGAATATGGCTTCCAGAATGACTTTTTAAACGTGGGCGACAAGCCGGCCACTTTGGGTTTTGGCGGCTCTTTCGGCTACTCCTCGTACACGGATGATTACTCTTATGGCAGTTGGACCTATACCAATATTATTCTGACCG
>JALTKX010000218.1 GCA_027006055.1 Calditrichia bacterium
CGGGTGATGGAAAGTTCGCCGCTGTTTTCGGACACGGCAGACATACTGTTGGACAAAGCGCCGCCCTATATGCCCATACTGGATCAACTGATGCAAAAGGTACCTTTTCCGGCAATAGTTATCTACAAGCCCGTATTGTACCAGTATACTTCCTACAAAAAAAGGGATTTTACCCTGGAAAATTTTGTCTGGCGCTATACCCATTATTTTACCGGATTTTTCAAGGCCTGGAAGCGCTTTTCTTCCCGGATGCTTTTGGTTCCCCACGGAGAGCTGGCCCGCAGTCCCGCTGAGGTGATGAGTAAAGTTTTTCGTTTTTTGCACTTAGAACAACCCGCGGGCAAGGGCGATCCGGCGTCCGCCCGCTTAACGGCAGGGCCGGTGAAGGCGGATTATGACCCGGAGAAGGCGGAAAGCGATATCCGCCTGCTTTCCGCTTATGAAAAGGATGTTCTTAACAAAATCAGCCAGGATGAGACACTGCAAAAACTGGCCTTGCGCTTATAGAAAGCCACCGGTAAGTTGATTTATGCATATTTTTCTTTTTTGAATAAGATATTTCAATTTGAGACGAATATAAACGCTACCTTCAATAAAAATAATGCCATGCAAAAACTACCGGAAGAAGAATTATCCCTGTATGCCTCGGCCATCATCAAAGGCTCGCTCAACGGCGTTTTAATCGCCGATGAGAACTACCGTTTTATTTTTGCCAATGAAAAGGCCGCGCAAATTACCGGTTACAGTGTGGACGAATTGACCAGCATGGATTTCCGCATGCTGCTCAGCGAGGAATCCCGGGAAAAGGTGGCCCTCTACTACAGGCTCAGGCAGCAGGGAAAAAAGGTTCCCCAAAACTACGAAGCCTCTTTTATTCATAAAAACGGCACCCCGCGCGATATTTCCATCAGCTCGCTGGCCATGAACATAGAGGGCCTTCCCCCCAGAACCATTGCCCAGGTGCTGGATATTACCGAACAAAAGCAGGCCCAGGCCCATAATGAGCATCTGGTACGTCTTTACAATGTATTGCGGCACGTGAACCAAAGTTTTCAAAAAGCGGAAAGCAGCGAAGAGCTTTACAATGACATCTGCCATATTTTTACCCGGTACGGACAATTCGCTTTGTGCTGGATCGGCATTCCCGATGAGAATAGAGATGTAAAGGTCCGCGCGATTGCCGGGCCGGAATCGTCCTATATGGGGACGGTTCAAATCAACCTGAATAATGATGAAGACCGGAAAGGGCCTACCGCTCAGGCTTTTTTAAACGGACGTTACCATATAAACAATCATTTGCAGGAAAACCCCTCCTACAAGCCCTGGCTGGAAAAGGCCCGTAGCCACGGCCTGCGCGCCTCGGCCGCCTTTCCCGTTAAGGTGAACAATAGCGTTGTATCCACAATCAATCTCTATTCCTATGAAGAGGGCTTTTTTGATATTGATGAAATCGAGCTGATTACCGAAGCCGCCGCCGATATAGGCTATGCTCTGGAAAAACTGGATATTGAAAGCCGGGAAAAGCACATACTGGAGCAATTGAAACAAAGCGAGCGGCGTTATCACATCATTTCGGAGATGATCAGCGATTATACCTATGCCCACGGCATATCGGATTCCGGAAGCCTAAGCCCCCTGTGGACCATGGGCGATATCAAAAAGATTTGCGGTTACAGCGAGAAAAGAGTGGTGAACGACCATCTGTGGGAAAAGCTGGTCCATCCGGAGGATCAGAACATCTTTCGTCAGCATGCCGCCCGCCTGCAAAAGGGAGCCAAAAGCACCGTTGAATACCGTATCATCGATAAGAACGGAGATATCCACTGGATACAGGATTACGCCTTTCTTATACGCAAAGGGAAAAAACCGGTACAGGTGGTCGGCGCCCTAAAGGATATAAGCCTGCTAAAACAACTCCACCGGGAAAGGGCCGAATATTCCGAGAAGATGACCCGCATATACGAGACCCTGGCCGACGCCATTGTGGTGATGAACAATGAACTGATAATCACCGACGTCAATGAGGCGGCCGTTACCATGTTTGGTTATAAGCGCAAGCGGAGTCTTATCGGCAAGCCGGCCATGAAATTTCTTAACGGTGATGGGCTTACGGATGTGGTTCTGCGCCTTAAGGAGCTGGAAGTGTCGGAAAAGCTCTCTAACATTCCCATGAAAGGCTCGCGCGTTAAAGGCAAAAGCTTTCCCATGGAGGTCTCATTTTCAAAACTGCTGGATGAAAAGGAACACTGGATCGGTCTGGTGGCGGTGGTTAAGGATATTACCATCCGCAACCGCAAGAACATGGAAATAAAGTCCATAAAGGAACAACTGGAAAATATCATCGCCAACAGTCCCGCCGCCTTATACGCGCTGGAAGTCCGGCGCAACAAACAGGTGCCCATTTTTGCCAGCGACAACCTGCCCGGCATGCTTGGCTACAAGCTTAATGAATTTTCCCATAATACAAACTGGTGGCTGGATAAAATCCATCCCGAGGACAAGGAGAAGGTACTAAAGAATCAGAAGAGACTGTTTAAGGACAATCACCTGATCCATGAATACCGCATACGTCACCGGGAAGGCCATTATATCTGGATTCATGACGAATTGAATCTGGTGCGCAACGAGCATGATATTCCTGTTATGATCATGGGCTCCTGGGTGAACATCACCGAGCGCAAGATGGCCGAGGAAGAACTGCGCTTTCTGGCCCTGGCGCTGCGCAGCGTTAACGAATATGTTTCCATCACCGATCTTTCGGACAGACTGATTTTTGTAAACGAAGCGCTGTGCAAGGCCTATGGTTACGCCAGCGACGAACTTTTGGGCCAAAACGTGCGGGTGCTGCAACCTTCGGGGCTGCCCGGGAATCTGATGTACAAAATAAACCGGGCCACTCTCTCCGGCGGTTGGCAGGGAGAACTGGAAAACCGGCGCAAGGACGGCACGACGTTTCCCATACATCTTTCCACCAGCGTGGTGCGGGATGACAAAAAACAACCCATTGCCTATATCGGCGTGGCGCGCGATATTACCGAATTAAAAGACCTGCAGGAGCGGCTGATGCAGGCCCATCGCCTGGAGGCCATCGGCCGGCTTGCCGGCGGCGTGGCGCACGATTTTAACAACCTGCTTACCGTTATACTCGGCTCGTGCCAACTGGCGCAGCTGCAATTTACATCCGACCATCCCATCCTGCCGCTGATGACCCAGATTGAGAACGCCTCGGAAAGAGCCTCGCAGCTTACCCGGCAATTGCTGGCTTTCAGCCGTAAACAGGTTATGGAAACAAAAAGCTTTAACATAAACGATTCCATCCGTCACATGGCGCGTATGCTCTATCGCCTTTTGGGGGAACACATCGAACTGAGCCTTATCCTTGACGATGATATGAAAAACATTGTCGCCGACCCCAGCCAGTTTGAAATGGTTGTGATGAATCTTTGCGTAAACAGCAGGGACGCCATGCCTAACGGAGGAAAAATTGAAATAAAAACAAGCGAGGTGGTTTTTAGTCCCCCGCCCCCGGATATACCTGAGTTGGAGGCGGACACAGCCTATGCCTGTATGAGCATTAAGGATACCGGGCACGGTATCTCCTCGGAAATCATCCCCCATATTTTCGAACCTTTTTTTACAACAAAGGCAGAGGGCCAGGGCACGGGATTGGGGCTTTCCACCGTTTACGGCATTGTAAAACAGAGCGGCGGCGCCATAAACGTCCACAGCACGGGCCGGGGCACCACCTTTTCGCTTTATTTCCCCATTTCCGAAGAGAAGAAGAAAGAGGCCGCGGGAAAGGAATCCCGTGAACTGCCCGAGGGAAGAGGCCATATCCTTGTTGTGGAAGATCAGTCCGAGGTGCGGGAGCTGGTACAAAATGTTCTAAAGATTAGGGGGTACCGGGTTACGGCCGCGGGACCGGAAGATTTTAAAGAGACGCTTGAGCGAGAGGACGGTTTCGACCTTTTGCTTACCGATGTGGTTATGCCCGGGATAAACGGCATGGAAGTGGCCGACGCCTTTTCGGAAAAGCACCCAAAGGCGGGGGTTTTGTTTATGTCCGGTTATACCAACGATGTTTTGGAGGGAAGCGGCCTGGCCCGGAATGAGGAGAACATTCTGCGAAAACCATTTAGTCCGCGTGAACTGTTAAAAAGAGTGGCCGATCTGTTGAATCCGGGCGGGGATAAACGTTAAAACAACGCGCCTATGGCGTTCTTCATTTCATTCAGCGTATAAGGCTTGGCCACCACGCCGCTAAAACCATATTCCTGATAGTTGGCCATAACGGGGTCATGCGCGTAACCGCTGGAAACCAGAGCTTTTACGGCGGGAAAATTTTTTCTTAATTCTTCAAAGGCCTCCCGGCCGCCCATGCCGCCGGGAACCGTCAGGTCTAAAATCAACAGATCATAGTGAACGCCGTTATTTTGGGATTCGGCATACTTTTCCAAAACATCGCGTCCATCCTTAACCAGGCTTACCCGGTGCCCCAGGCGCTTCAGCATACCGCGGGCCACCTCGCCCACTTCCTCATCATCATCCAGCAATAAAATATTCAGGCCGCTCACGTGAGAAATAGATTTGGCCTGTCCCTCCTCGCGCTTTTCCGTGCTCCCTTCCTTTCCGGCGGCGGGCAGATAAATCGAGAATGTGGAGCCCTGTCCCTTGCGCGAATCCACCCGTATGACGCCGTTGTGCTTTTTTACCACGGAAAAACAGACCGCCAGCCCCAGCCCGTTTCCGGAATCCTTTGTGGAGAAATAGGGGGTGAATATCTGATCAAGATGTTCTTCCTCAATGCCGGGGCCTTCGTCGCGGATGCACAATTCAATATAGTTTTTGTTATTTTCCGGTAAAAAATTCAGCGTTCCCGCTTCGATGTTTCGCATGCTGATATAAAGGCGTCCCCTGTCGCCCTGCGCTTCCTTGGCATTCAGGACGATGTTTTGCACAACCTGGCTTATCTGCCCCTTGTCGATCTGGGCCAGGGGCAGATTCCTATCGATCTCGTACTGGCATTTGATGGCCGAGCCGGTCAGCGTAAAGTTGGCCGATTCCCGCACCACCTTTTGCAAAGAGGCGCTTTCTATGATGGGACTGCCCCCCTTGGAAAAAGTAAGCAGTTGCTGCGTGAGTCCCCGGGCTCGCACACAGGCCTTTTCGGCGGAAGAAAGCAGTCCGCTTATCTTGTCATTTCCCCCGGCATAAAGCCGGGAAAGTTCTATATTGCCCAGAATGGCCGTTAACAGGTTGTTAAAATCGTGGGCGATCCCTCCGGCGAGCACCCCTATCGCCTCCATGGTTTGCGAGCGTAACAGATGCTCATGCAGCAGTTTATTCTCCGCTTCCGCCCTTTCCCTCTCCTTAATCTGCAGGTTCAGGCGATCGTTCATATCTTCCAGTTCGCGGTTACGGCGATGAATGCTGACGGTGCGCCAACGATACAGACCCATCAGCATAATAAGCAGCAAAAGGATAAGCGAATAGGTAAAAAGCGGTGTTTTCCAGAAAGGGGGTATTATAATTATCTTCAGGGTTTTATGCAGTGGATTCCATATCCCGTCTCCGTTGGTAGCCTTAACCCTGAAAAGGTATTCTCCTCCGGGCAGGGAGGTATATGTGGCAAAGCGCCTGTCGGCCGATGTGTATATCCAGTCGCTGTCAAAGCCTTCCAATTTGTAGGCATACTTTATGTTCTCCGGTTCCGAGTAATCCAGAGCCGCGAATTCCACGGAAAAAACATAATCGTCATAGTTTAGGGTAATTTGTTCCGTCGTGTTCAGGGTGGAGGACAAAACGGAGCTATTTTTGGGGTCGACCCGCTTATTGGCAATAAATAAGTTGTTCAGTACCAGCGGCGGCCGATAGGCATTAAAATCCACTTGCGTGGGATTAATGTATTCCAATCCCAGCTTGCCGCCAAAATAGAGCGTACCCCGCGAGTCGCGCCAGGAGGCGTTGGGCACATATTCGGAATTGATTAAGCCGTCGGCAAAATTAAAATTGGTGAATTCCCCCCTGTCAATATCCATGCGGGACAATCCGTTTTCGGTACCCAGCCACAGAATATTACTGTCCTGCGCGGCGATAAAGCTTATTTTATTATCGGGCAGGCCATCCTTCATGGTATATAAACGATAGACACCGGAACGATTGTTATAATGAATCAGGCCGTCTTCCGTTCCCAGCCACAGTATACTGTCCGCTTCCGTGTGGATGGAAAAGAAACGCCGCGCGCGAATGAGATCATCACCCAGTCGTATATGATGAAAGATTTCCGTTTTAAGATCAAAATAGTCCAGCCCCGCGCCCGTGCCCACCCACAGCCCCTCGTTTCCGGCCCGCTTGACAAAATAGACTTCATCGTAGCTTAGACTGTTGCTGTCGGTTTCGGAATGGACATATTGCTTCACCAGCCGGCCGTTACTTGGGTTTAATTTGTTTAAACCACCCTGATAGTTACCGAACCAGATATCGCCGCCCACGCGCAAAATGGATGTTACCGTGGAAAAGGTTACCGCCCCGCTGGTGGTATAGGGCAGTTCATAATAGGTAAAGGAATCATCCTTAAGGTGATAACGGTAAACCTGTTTTTGGGTACCCAGCCAAACCGTGCCCTTTTCCAACGGGTCGGGATAGATGGAACGTACAAAATTGCCCTGCCGGTAATGCCGGGTTATTTCCGAAAAGGGGAAATGCCTGAGATGCTTTGTGCGGACATTATATTTATAAAAACCGTAGATATTGCTAAAAAGAAGATACTCCTCGCCGCCGTATACCACCCCCGATATGGCGTGAATATCATTGCGCTTAAGTTGATATTTTTCCCTGTCCGGGGAGGAAAACACCTTAAACAGCTTTTGATTGCCGGTATAGGCGTTCAGTCCCTTGTTTTTTGTCCCCAGCCATATCACCCCGGAGCGGTCCTGAAAAATGGAGCGTATTTCGGCGTCGCTCAGTCCCTCCGGATCGTCCGGGTCCGCGGCAATATGTTCCAATTCATCCGTAGCAGGATTCAATATATAAACGCCGCTGCCGGACCCTATCCATATCGTGCCATCACTAATGGGATACATGCTGTTAATGGTATACTCATTGTAGCGGTAACCGGGTATAAGACGGTAAAGATAGCGTTTGAATTTTTTTGTTTTAAGATTATACCTGCTCACGCCGGCAATCGTGCCGATCCACAAAACAGTGTCCCGGAGTAAAAGATTGCGCACCACGTTATGGCTAAGGCTGTTCTCATCATCAGGATTGCTGTAAATGCGCTTAAAGGTGCCCCTGCGCTTATCAAAAAGATTCAGTCCGTTCGAGGTGCCCACCCACAGATAGCCGTCTCCCGCGCCGGTAATGGCCCACACCCGGTTATTGCTTATGGAAGTGGAATCGTTTTTATCATACCTGTAAGTGATAAATTTTCCGCTCCGGCGATCGAGCCGGTTCAGCCCCCCGCTAAAGGTGCCCAGCCAGATATACCCTTCCTCATCCTCAAAGATGCTCTGAACGCGGTTATCGCTGATGCCCGTGGAGTCACCCGGCTTATGAACGTAATGGCGCGCTTTCAGGGTTTTCAGATTGAACTCTTCCAGCCCGCCGCCCCAGGAACCGATCCACATAATGCCGTCGCGGCTAAGATATATATTCCCGGCATTGTTGGAGGAAATCGAGGTGGAATCTTCTTCATTGTTCTTAAAGACCGTTATGTTATAGCCGTCATAACGATTCAGACCGTTGGGCGTGCCAAACCACAGATAACCTTCCTGGTCCTGAAGCATGGAATACACCGTGGAGTTCGATAGCCCTTCTTCCACGGTCAGATGCTTAAAACGATATGAGGATTCATAAGCCCTCGCCCAAAGCACGCAGGGAAGCAGGGCCATGATAATTATGTATCGTATCATACTTTTCAGGATAGAGTTCACCATGGTACAATTATCGCAATGAAACCGTTAATATTTACCCTTGTCCGCTTTTATTTTCCCAAGTGGTATTATAGGGTTCCATAGCCGTAAAAAAAAGGGAAACTCCCCACGCGGGAGAGTTTCCCCAAACTCGGTTTTACTGAAAAAACTATTTAAGGCCCCGCCGTTCCAGCAAGGGTTCTATGCTCGGTTCACGCCCGCGGAAATTTATATACATTTTCATGGCCTCTTCCGTCCCCCCGCGGGAAAGTATGTTTTTACGGAAAGATTCCGCCGTCTTTTTATCAAAAATACCATGTTCCTTAAAGGCTTCAAAGGTATCGGCGTCCAGAATTTCCGACCACAGATAGCTGTAATAGCCCGCCGAATAGCCGCCAACGACATGACGGAAATAGGTGCTGCGGTAACGGGGAATGATTTCGGGAATCAGTCCGATCTTGTCCATGGCCGCTTTCTCAAAGGCGTTCACATCATGTTTTTGCTCTTCGGTCAGTGTATGCCAGGCCATGTCCAGATAGGAAGCAGCCATATATTCCACGGTGGCAAAACCCTGGTTGAACTTACCGGCATTTTTGATCTTTTTTATCAAACTGTTGGGCATTACCTCGCCGGTTTTATAATGGAAGGCGTACAGTTTCAGCATTTCCGGTTCCAGCACCCAGTTCTCCATCACCTGCGAGGGAAACTCCACAAAATCGCGCGGTACGTTGGTGCCGGATATGGTGGGATAGGTACAGTCGGAGAGCAGACCGTGCAGGGCGTGACCAAACTCATGAAAAAGGGTATTGGCCTCGTCCAGGCTGAGCAGACTGGGCCTGTCGGCCGTGGGCTTTGTAAAATTACCCACGTTTACGATTATGGGAATAACACGATTGCCATCCATATGGCTTTGCGCGCGGTACTCATTCATCCAGGCGCCGCCGCGCTTGCTGTCCCGGTAAAACCAGTCGGAAAGATAAATACCTATTTCATTGCCCTTTTCATCCTTTACCAGATAGGTTTTCACCTCGGGATGATATTTGGGCAGGTTATCCTGCTCTTCAAAAGTCAGTCCATACAGCTTATTGGCTAAAATAAAGGAGCCCTTAATAACATTATCAATTTTGAGATAAGGCCGTATTTCATCCTCGTCCAGCTTATATTTTTGCTGGCGTATTTTTTCGGCGTAATACCACCAGTCCCAGGAGGCCAGCTTAAAATCACCGCCATCGGCATCGATCATTTTCTGCATCATGGCCCGCTCTTCCTTTGCCTTATTCAGGGCGGCCGGCCATACCTTATCCAAAAGCTTATACACATTGGCCGGCGTTTTGGCCATGCGCTCTTCCAAAACAAAATCCGCGTGGGATTTATAGCCCAGCAGATGGGCCTTGCGTATGCGCAGGTTGACCACCTTGTCGAAGATATCCTTATTATCGTACTCATTGTCATTATCGCCGCGCATAAAATAGCCGCGGTACAGTTTTTCACGCAGATCCCGGCGGTCGGAATATTGAATAAAAGGAATCAAACTGGGTTTATGCAGGGTAAACAGCCATTTGCCTTCATATCCCCTGGCCCTGGCCGCCTCGGCCGCGGCGTTTTTAACGCCATCCGGCAAACCGCTCAGATCCTTTTCATCCAAAAGCAGTTCAAAAGCATTATCTTCATGCAAAACGTTTTCGCTGAATTTTACCTGTAAAACGGAAAGCTCTTCATTCATGGCCCGCAGCTTTTCCTTATCCCCGTCGCTCAGGTTGGCGCCGCCGCGAATAAAATCCTTGTAATATTTTTCAAGCAGTTTATTCTGCTCACCCGTTAAATTCAGCTTATCCCGTTGTTCATACAAGGTTTTAAAGCGGGCGAACAGTTGGGCGTTAAGATTAATATCGTCATTGTGCTTGGAAAGCATGGGGCTCACTTCGCGCGAGATGGCCTGCAACTGCTTATTGGTGTTGGCCGACACCAGATTAAAGAAGACATTGGCCACGCGGGTCAGCAGCTTTCCCGATTTTTCCATGGCGGTTACCGTATTCTCAAAAGTGGGCTCCTCGGGGTTGGTGGCGATTTTCTCCACTTCCTTTAAATGATCGGCCATGCCTTTTTTAAAGGCCGGCATATAGTCATCGGTGGAAATACGGTCAAAGTCCGGCACCCCATAGGGCGTTTTCCACTCCTGAAAAAAGGGATTGCCGCTGTCGGCGGTGTTTTGTGCTTCGTTACAAGACATAAATAGCGCTCCTGTCAAAACAAGCATGATAAGTTTACGATACATAAGGGGCATACCTCCTGAATATGGTCAATAACGGGAAGTTACAATATTCATTTAAAAAATGCAGGAAAAACCGCGCATGACCCCGGGAATATCTGACCTCTTAATTTAAGGCAAAAAAAAAGGCTGCCCCGGGGCAGCCTTTTGACAGAGAGATTATTTTATTTTAGCAGCAGCATCCGGCGCGTTTGGACAAAAGCCCGGCCGCCGTTAACGGGGCGCGCTTTCATGCGGTAAAAGTAGATACCGCTGGCCAGGCGGGCCGCGTTAAAGGTGACGCTGTGTGTTCCGGCCTGACGAACGCCTTTAACCAGGTCAGCAATCTTTCTTCCGGCAACGTCATATACGCTAAGGGTGATCTTGCTGTTTACCCCCAGACGGAATCGTAAGATGGTTTCCGGATTAAAGGGATTGGGATAGTTGGCGTACAGCTCAAATGAACCCGGCGCCTTTTCCAGATCCTTAATACCCGTCGGGGAGAGATACTGAGCATACAACCCGGTGCCGGTACCCACCAGCAGGTCATCCCAATACAGTACATTGATGTTACTGCCCACGGGATAGTCATACATGGCTTCCCATTTTGAAAAAGTGGTATCCAGGGCAAACAGGGTGTTGTTCACCGCCACATAGGGAACGTTGTTGGAATAAGCGTCGAAACCCCAGGACAAGGCCGTGGCATGGCCCTGATTGGGAAAACCGGCCGTGGAAAAGGATATCCAGCTCAGACTGTCGGCCTGCAAGCCGTATACACGCGGCTCCCCGGCGCTGTTCGTGCCGGCGGCGATTACATCGCCAAATTCGTTTATGGCCACATCATTGGCGCCAAAGTTGGTGATAACACCTCCGCTTTCACCAATCATATCATTTTCAAAGTGGGCGCTCTCGTCCGAAAAGCGAAAACCGATTTTTTTAACGCCATAGGAGGAAGTGGTACCGTCGCTCACATATTCGCAAGCCACATAAACGGTAAAGGAGTCTTCATCCACCACATGAAAGGCCAGACGATTCACCTCGGTGTTATAAACGTCCGTTTCCACCCGGTTCCAGCTTTGGCCAAAATCAAAGCTGTAAAAAACCGCTCCCCTTACTCCCTCACTGCGGGAGTTGACGCCCAGCACAACAAAGCGCGAGGAATCCGGATGCACGGCCACATCCTTTACCGTGCTGGAAAAATCCAGACCTTCGCCGGAATAGTCCTCCGTGCGAAAAACCTGATTCCAATTAACTCCACCGTCAAAGGTACGATACAGCCGCACATTCCCCGCATAGGCCGTATCGGGACGTTGTTTATCCACGGCTACGCTGTAATAGGGCGAGCCGTCCCCGTTGGGGAAAAAGACCTGCCACTCCTCTTCGTCGGTGGCATAGCCGCTTACCCGGCGCACGCCGGACTTGGAAGCCACCCAGGCGTCCGTCTTGGCGGCGTCCATGTCAAAATCATTGATCTGCACCGCTTCCAAACCGTCGCCGATTTCAAAAATACTTGCGCCATAGTCCATGGAAGCGCCGATACCCATGTCGGTGGTCATGGTCACCATGCCCGGCTGAAAGGGCGCCACGGCTACCGCGCCGTCATTGGGATGGGTTTCAAACTCCTGCCAGCCGATAGTGGACCAACTGCCGGCCTTGCCCATATCTTTACTGTAGGATGTGCCGAAGTACACCGCGTAGGCGCTGTCATAACTGCAGGTGATGGTGCCGGGCGCAATGCCGGAAATTTCCGTATTCACCGTATCCCAGGTCGCGCCGTCATCGTCGGTCCAGGCGATAAATTTACTGATATTCGGTTCCTTACCTGTCGTGCCCCCGGCAAAAAGGCGTCCGTCCGGCCCCATGCCAAAAGCGCGGTAAGAATGATCTCCCATGCCATCCGTCAACAAGGCGCTAAAGGTTGTCGCGCTATCCAGGGAATCGTAGGCGGCGCTGGATTTATAGATTTCGGCGGGATGGCCCTCCTTGGCGATATATATGTGTTTATTCGCCGGATTGACAAACAGACGGATGCCATTGGGACCACCGCTCATCTCGCTGACCACTTCCAGCGGGCTGTCGGCGGACTCGTTAAAGGCGCCGCTGACCGGGTCAATGGTGCCGAAATAGAGGCTCAGTCCGGGGCCGCCCACATAAAACAACCATCCGTCATGGGCTTTCAGGCCATTAACGCCATTGGGGGCCACTTCGGACAGGCTGCCTTCATCGATATTAATGCTGTAGAGTCCGCTGTTATTGATAAAAAAGAGATAGCCGGAATTCCAGTCCGCGGAAAGATCGCGGATATTGCCGCCCAGGTTATCATCCTGCCCGGCATCCGGCAAAACCGTAAAGGGCGTGCCTTCCGGTCCGTCAGGGCTGGCAAAATCCACATCGGAATAGAACAGCGAATTGGCGCTTTCCGTGGCCGTAAAAATACGGATGGACGTGCTGTCCAACGGCAGTATTTCAATGGCGTTTACCCGGCCACCGTAAACCCCCTCAACCTCCGGCGCGCTCATCTGGGCCTGAAGCTGGGAAAAAGCAAATAGAAAAAGAAAAATTAA
>JALTKX010000219.1 GCA_027006055.1 Calditrichia bacterium
CCAGTAATGACCCCTTATATTGGGAGAGGAAGGTTTCCAGCCATTCCAGGGAGTCGATGTCCAGATGGTTGGTCGGCTCATCCAGCATCAGCAGGTCGGGTTGTTGAAGCAGCAGACGGGCCAGATAAACGCGCATGCGCCAGCCGCCGCTGAAGGTGGTGATGGAGTGCTCCAGTTGGGCCGGGGTAAAACCCAGACCGCTGAGTATTTTTTTTGCCTGAAATTCCAGCTCATAGCCGCCGTGGAGGCGATACATCTCTTCCAGCGTGCCCAGCCGCTTTAAATCCGAGGGATGCTCATGCAGGTCGCCGCGCTCATGCAGTTGGTGAATCTCCCTTTCCATGGCCAGGATATCCGGACGGCCGCTCAGGGCCAGCTCCAGGATGGTCTGGTCGTCGAAGGCGATCTCTTCCTGTGGTAAAAAACCGATAGTGTAATCCTTCGGGTGCTGAATGACCTGTTTTTCGGTAGGGTAGATACCGGCGATCAGGCGCAGCAGAGTGGTTTTACCGGCGCCGTTTTTCCCCACCAGGCCGATGCGCTTGCCGGGGCGTACCTGCAGGTTGAGGTTTTTTAGCAGATCACGGTCACCTATGGTGTAAGTCAGGTTTTGTATGCGTAGCATAATATCCGTTGTGTTTAAAGAAGCGCTTAATATAGGAAAAGAGGCCCAAATATGCTTGATCAATTGTCACCGGCAGCGGCGCGGTAAAAGGAGCGGCGTTGCCCTGGGCCGGCTATCCGGGGAAATTTTTTTTGAATAAGATAAAATTTGAGTAGATTCTTATCACAAATCCAAACACCGGGAAGCCGTGGAAGCGAAATATCTGAAATTTGAAGAACTGAATTATCTCCAACTGGACGCGCTGGATCGGGAGAACACCCTGTTTGTTCTTTCCCTGGGGCCGATTGAGGAGCATGGGCCGCACCTGCCTTTGGGCGTGGATGTTTTTGTGGCCGAGTATATGGCCATGCAGATCATCGAGCGGGTGCATGAGAAATATCCCCATAAAACGATCGTCAAGTTTCCGCCCATTTACGTGGGCAGCGGCGGCATCCGCTGGCTGGGCACGCTGAACAGCAAGCAGCGCACGGTACGCAAAATCATCATCGACTATTGCCGCAATCTGGGTGAGCATGGTTTTAAGTATGTGCTGATCAGTAACGGTCACGGCGGTTTGGGCCATGTGGTGGCGCTGGAAGAAGCGGCCCGCCATGCCAGCCGTAAGTATAATATGTCGGTGATATCCCCCAGCGGGCGCATTGCCTTTAACTTCCTCACCGGAAACTATATCGGCGAAATCGAACGGGAACTGGGCCACACCTTTAGCGAGGAGGAAAAGGAACAGTTGAAAATGGATTCCCACGCCGGTTGGTGGGAAACCAGCATCATGCTGGAGATGCGCCCCGAGCTGGTGCAAAAAAACTATCCCGATCTAAAGCCGTACACGCTCACCCGCCGGGAACGCATGCTCAATAAATGTTATCCCGGCGATCCCGGTTACCGGGGCTATCCGCACAAGGCCACGCCCGAATACGCGCGGGCGGCGGTTAAGGTGATGATGAGGCACACCATGGAACTTGTGGATGAGTGGTTTACCGGCGCCGATATGAAGAAGAAGGCTTCCTCACCGTTGTACCGGCTTCTTTTTTTTCGCACCAACTTCGACCGTTTCGTCTTTGGCGGCCTGGGGTTGCTTCTGGCCCTGCTTTTGTGGCATGGGTTGCTGAGGTGAGCCGTTGCGTTCCGGGATTTTGCCGAAGTCCCAAAATCAATCTGTAATTTATGCGGACTCTAAGGCACTATTTTTTTGAGCGTGCCAAAGCTTCTGATGATTTCTTCATCGGCCATTTGGGCGTCAATATCTATAAATAATTTTGTCGGAAAGCCAAACCTCGGATCATACTCTACTTCAATTTTAGCGGCGCTGTTTTTATATTTTTCAATCAGCGCAAAGGCTTCGTCGATGGTAATGGCCATGTCTTTTGTATAATTGTAAATATCCTCTTTGCTCCGGCCAAAATAGGCCTCCCCGGGAAGGGTGTACTTTACATCCGCAATGCTATTATCGATTATATAGGACTCACATCCGTCCGGCGGAAAGCATTCACAGGACCAGCCTTGTTCAATGTAGTAGTCGCTTAGCCGGTATGCCTGCCATCTTTCGCGAGGATTTTCAATGGAGCTGTAATCCTCTTCAATGGATGAAGTAGTGAATGAACCGTCGTCTGACGGATTGCCGCAAAAGAAGAATAAAGGAATCAAAAATAACAAAAAGGAATATTTTATCATATCGTTATCCCCCGTTGGTCAGGATATTTCGAGAGCCAATAAAGAATGCTCTATATCCTTCCTAAAAGCTTCTCAGTTCTTATACGTACTTCAACCGGGATCGTACCTGTCCGCCTGTGGCGTCGTGTCCGCGGCAGGCGGGGGCAACAAACGGTTCAGACGGTTGATGAGCCTAATCGAAGCATTGCAGTTCGCTTCGCTCATACAATCAAATCTTATTCGTTATACTGTATTTTTGCATTATGAAATTAATAATTGATATTAAATTCATCGGAAATCAACGATTTTCTATTTTGATAATCTTCATTAATAATTAAAGAAAAAACTACTCTATAAGTCCCTCTAATATCTTCAACATATGCGTAAATCATTTCTTGTGTAATATTATAATAGTACGGTTCTCCAGGATTTAAGTGTGAATAGTAATCAACAAATGTATAAAGGGAATCTTCTTCATATTTAAAAAATGATATACTTTTCCAATTGTTTAGGCTGTCTTTTTTTTGAATTGGAGAATTTAGACTGTTCCAATAGATTAAAATTTGTTTAGAAGACTTATTCTTTAATTCAATAATAAGAGTATCGTTTTGTTCCAAATTAAAAGTGCTTAAGTTGATTTCAACTTCGTCATTTTCATCTAAGTTTGACAGACTACATGAATACACTAAGATTATAAGAAAAAACATGCAAAAAATATATTTTAAATTTTTCATATTTCCCCTTTTCCTCTACTAAAAAGTGCTAACAACATAACGGGCTACCCAAAGTTTATCGCGTTAGCGCCGCCGCGCTTCTTCCAGTCCGCTGAAGTGACTGGTTAGTCATTTTCTTTAATTATTTCAATAGGTTTTACTTTGTAAATGAGGTAGAACCATAAACCATTCCAAAGGCCGAAAATTACCCACGAAATAATTCGAGCATTTAGCGCTGGCGGACCTTTAGAGAAGCCCCAAGCAAAGCTATTGGCAGCATAAATGGCACTGATGACAAGTACCACTAAGGCCATTTTTCTACCCCAGGCCTTCTTGTTCAGAATACCAATCCCAGAAGTG